>JACADX010000062.1 GCA_013389125.1 Parvularculaceae bacterium
GCCCGCGCCGTCTCCCAAGGCTATTCCGTTCATTGCGAAACCGTTCGATCCGTCAAGCTCGGAAAGGTCGATGTTCGCGGCGAAGCCGGCCGTCGATCCAAACACGACGTAGGCCCGCCCTTCGCTTGTCGCGGCATTAGGAGGAGTCGGCGCGCCGATCACGATGTCAGCGAGGCCATCGCCATTGACGTCGCCGGCGCCGGACACCCAAAGTCCGGTGAAGTCGAGCAGCGCCGCGCCTGAGATCGTAAAGCCGTTGGTCCCGTCAAGCGCGGAAATGTCAAAGCTCGCGCCGAACCCTGACGAAGATCCGTAGACAACATAAGCCGTGCCCGGATTGTCGGGGCCGTTAAAAGGCTGGCCGATCACGATATCGGCGACGCCGTCCCCATTGACGTCGCCGGCTGACGAAACAGCGCGGCCGAAACCGCCGCCGGCGCCGTCGATCGCAAACCCGCTCGCGCCGTCAAGGCTGCTAAGGTCGACATTGGGGAAATTGGACGTTGCGCCGAAAACGACATAAGCGCGACCATCGAAAGATCCGCTCGAATCGGACTCGAATGGCGCTCCAATAATGACATCGTCGAGGCCGTCGGCATTGACGTCGCCGGCATCGGAAACCACAATGCCGCTATTCCCCCCGGCGAAAGCGCCAGACAAGTTGAATCCGATAACGCCATCAAGAGTCGATAAATCGAGGCTTGCTGGAAATCCCGCAGTAGATCCGAATACAACGTGGGAAATGCCGGCGTAAGCGTTCGCGCCGCCGGAACTGACGATGACGTCGTCGATGCCGTCGCCGTTAAAATCCCCAGCGCCGGAAACCGACATGCCGGTCAAGTCGTACGCATTAATTCCCGAGATTCCAAAGCCGTTCGCGCCGTCAAGGCTGCTCAGATCCAAGGCGATTATTGTCATGAAGCCGTCTTCTCCCCGATGCCCGCGGGCGCAAGCTCCGAACCGCGCAGGAGCTGTCGCGGGCGGTTAGGCTTGCGCCGCCGGTCCAAAAGATGTGCGTCGTCGCCTGATGTCTGCGACCATCGTCACACTTCCCCTTCCCTTCCGCGCCGTTCGCCATCAGCTTCAATGCGTCAAAATCCGCGCTGGCGGCCGTTGAAGAACCGATGAAAAAATACGCACAGGCGAAAGTCGACCTGCTCGCCTGCAAGCCCGCCGACTGATTGTCGCCGGAGCCCTCACCCGAACGTAAAATCATCCGCGTTAAGCTGGTTGACGAGGACGCCGCGGAGGATCAAAACGTCGCCGCCGCCGAAATTGATCGTCGTATGCTGGCCGTTGTCGCTCGCCGCCGCGAGGACCTCGGCGAATGTGTCAAACGCCGTTCCGAAGCCGATGAGCCGGATGACGTCGCCGGCGCCCGCCCCTTCGGTGAAATCCCGGATCGTGTCCGTGTCGCCGGTCTTCCTGAAGATGATGGTGTCGTTGCCGGCGTTCCCGTAGATGACGTCGTTCAAGTCGCCGCCGTCGAGAACGTCATTCCCCGCGTCGCCCTGGAGAATGTCATAGCCGGCGCCGCCGAGGAGCGTGTCGCCGTCGGTTCCCCCTGTCAGCGTGTCGTTGCCGCCGCCGCCGTTGAGCGAGTCGAAGCCCGACCCGCCGAACGCGCGGTCGCGGCCCGTGCCGCCGTCCGCCGCATCATCGCCCGTCCCGGCGTCGATGACATCGTCGCCCGCGTCGCCGAAGATCTGATCGCGCTGCGCATCGCCGAAAAGACTGTCATTGTCGTCGCCGCCGCGGAGAGTATCGCTGCCTTGGCCGCCATTCATTTGGTCGTTCCCGCGACCGGCGAAATAACTATCTGCCCAGACCCCGCCGAGCGCCGTATCATCGCCGTCCCCGAGATAAAGCGCTCCAACCAGACGCCCGTCCGTCGAATCATAAGTGTCATTAAAGTTGCCCAAAGAGACGTTGCCGACAACAAGACCCTCATTGGTGACACTATCCGTGCTCTTCGCCAGTGTAATATCGCCCTGGATGACTCCGTTCGACATGTTTGTGATGAATTGAAACGCGTGATATTGAAGCCGCGCTTCAATCGCGACATCCGCGCGAATGACACCAGAATTCGTAACATTGAGCGGGCCTGACCATTCTTGGTGCACTGCGACAGAACGCGCTCCAGTTCCTGCGATCGCCTCGATTGTTCCTGAATTGTGCAATGTTATTCCGCCGGAAGCGAAAAGTCCGAACGCAGCCGCGTATCCCTTCGCAGACAGCGTTCCTGAGTTTACAAATTCGATCCCCAAGACTGCCTTGACCGCGTACGCGTCGGCGTACCCGGACCAAGCTTCAATCACGCCAGAATTTGCCGACGGAAGGTCACCGCCAAAATAAGGATTGTAGCCGACGGCTTGGCCGTGGTTCGAAATCGCGAAAATCGAACCTTGGTTCTGCAAAATTCCTTGAGCAGACGTCGCAACGCCCCGCGCGAGGCTGAACTTCGTTACGACTGTTATTCGCCCGTTGTTTGAAACAACGCCGATGTCATCGGTGCCGTAGACTCCCCCGATTGGGGCAAATATGTCGTTCTGATTCCAGATCAAGCCGTCGTTCTGGATATCAATAGGATTTGCGGAAAGATCGTATGCAGCGACTAAATTGCTCGGACGATTATGCGCAAATAGTTCCTCATAGTGCTCAATCACCAAATCCGAGAACGCGATCAAGGTTTCTTGGAGCGGGGGCGATGTCGGCGCTGATCCGACCAACGGCAATGCCGTCCATGGATTTTCGCCGATATCAAACAAGAAAGCTAGCGAAGGCGGGATCGCCGACATTGCATTTTATCCTTCAATCCTACCCAAATACGAAATCATCCGCTGCAAGCTGCGATTTCAAAACCCCGCGGAGGATGAGGACGTCGCCGCCGCCGAAATCGATCGTGGTATGCTGGCCGTTGTCGGTCGCGGCGGCGAGAACCTCTGCGAACGTGTCGAACGCAGCGCCGAAGCCGACGAGGCGAATGACGTCTCCGGCGCCCGCTCCCGCCGCGAAGTCGCGGATCGTGTCCGTGTCGCCGGTCTTTCTGAAGATGATCCTGTCGTTGCCGGCGTTTCCGAATATGACGTCATTGAGATCGCCGCCGTCGAGAACGTCGTCGCCGTCGCCACCTTCAAGCACGTCGTAATTCCCGCCGCCCGAAAGCGTGTCGGCGTCATTGCCGCCTTGAAGCGTGTCGTTGCCGGCGGCGCCAGCCATCGCGTCAAAGCCCGATCCGCCGAATGCCCTGTCTCTCTGCGTCCCGCCGTCGACGGTGTCATCCCCAGTTCCGCCGTCGATCACGTCATCGCCCGCGTCGCCGAAGATCTGATCGCGCTGTGTGTCGCCGAAAAGGCTGTCATTGTCATCGCCGCCGTATAATATGTCAGAACCGGACCCTCCATTGAGCAAGTCCGTCTGACCGGCGCCGGTCAATGTGTCGTTTGCCGCCTGACCCAAAAGTGTGTCGGCGCCGCCCTCTCCGTTCAATTGATCAGATTGATCTCCGCCGTCGATCCAATCGTCGCCAACTCCGCCGAAGAGAATGTCGTAACCAAGATTGCCGCGGATCGAATCGCGGCCTCGCCCGCCATAAACGAGATCGTCGGCCAATCCGCTTGCCGCAGCGTCATCGCCATCGCCCAGATCGAGCTTGCCTACAATGCGCCCGTTGCCGCCATTGTAAATGTCGTCCCATGCGCGGAGCGAAACGTCGCCGATAATGAGTCCGTCATTCGTCAATATATCGTGGCTGTTCTCCAAAAGAATGTTTCCGCGGACAATTCCGGCCGTCAAATTTGCTATATCATGATACTCCGTATAAAAACCGACCGCCTCGATCGCCCGCCCGCCGCTGATGACGCCGCTGTTTGTCAAATTCAATGAGCCGCTATAACTGACAAATATCGCGATCGAATGCCCAGACGGCCCGGTGATTGCCTCGATCGTGCCGGAATTCATGATGCTTGAATTGTGCGTCTCAGTCATAAGGGCGATCGCTCCGGTAAAACCCGATGCCTTGACCGAACCGGCATTGGTGAATCGGCCGCCATTAAATAAGCTTACCGCATACGCCCAACTTTCGCCCGACCAAGCTTCGATCAAACCGGAATTTACACAGCCTGGGCCGGTTCCAGATTGATCGCCCCACCACGTTGTGAACGCCGCCGCGTTTCCTTGCTTCGAGACGGCGATTACGGACCCTGAATTTTCAACGGCGCCTGTCAAAGATAAATGGATAGCCTCGGCGACAAATGTTCGCGAGAGCGCAACTATATCCCCTGTGTTCTTGATCACATCGACGCCGCCGACGATCGCGTAGACATAACCGCTTGCGACGTCTTTCTGATTCCAGAACACTCCGTGGTTTTCTAGTATCGGATACCCCAGCCAGCCGGAACCTGAGCCGGCGCCAGCAGCAAGGAGTTCCTTGATATTATCGTCGCCAAATTTGATATCTGAAACTGCGAACGTGAAATCGGCGTCCAGTTCGATGCGCGTCGTCAATAGCGGAGAAACAGGTTTGGCCCCGGGATTCGGCAATGGCGCCCACGCCGCTTCGCCGGGCGCAAACATGAATTGAAGTGCGCCCGGTATCGTCATTACGCGAGTCCTTGCAATTTCATCTAGGTCAACCAGAACCCTATTATCTGAACTCCCTATTGTCCATCTTTTGTAGATTTATCGCTGCTCGTAGATATCGTTGCGCGCATTTTCGGAGATGGCTGCGCGGTTAAGCCCCTTCCCTTCCGCGCCGTTCGCCCTAAGTTCACGCGATGCCGCACCCGAGAAAACCCACCTCGCAGCCGACCACCCCGCGCGCCGACTTGACGCCCGGCGGCTTCTCCGAGTCCGTTGCCACCTATCATGAGCGGCTCGCGACGCCGCTGACGGAGTGGTTTCCGCATCGACCCGAGCGACCCGTGTCGAAGGGCCTGTCGCGACCGCTCAAGGTGAAGAGCGCCTATCAGCCGGCCGGAGACCAGCCGACCGCGATCGCGGAACTGACGGCCGGGATCGGCGCTGGCGAGTTCGACCAGGTGCTCCTCGGCGCGACGGGGACGGGCAAGACCTTCACCATGGCGAAGGTGATCGAGGCGACGCAGCGGCCCGCGCTCATCCTCGCGCCGAACAAGACGCTCGCCGCGC
>JACADX010000063.1 GCA_013389125.1 Parvularculaceae bacterium
CCTCGGTATTCTCGACTTCGAGGTCCGAAATCGCCGTCAGGAGTTTCGGGTCCCAGTTGACGAGCCGCTTGTCGCGATAAATGAGGCCTTCCCGGTAAAGCTCGACGAACACCTTCTTGACCGCGTCCGACAGGCCCTCGTCCATGGTGAAGCGCTCGCGGCTCCAATCGCAGGAGGCGCCGAGGCGCTTTAGCTGGGCGATGATCGCGCCGCCGGACTCCGCTTTCCACGCCCAGACTTTTTCAATGAACGCTTCGCGCCCGATTTCGGCGCGATTGGGCTCCTGGCGCTCCATCATCCGCCGCTCGACGACCATTTGCGTCGCGATGCCGGCGTGATCCGTCCCCGGCTGCCAGAGCACCGACCGCCCGCGCATGCGCTCGAACCGGCAGAGGACATCTTGAAGCGTGTTGTTGAGGGCGTGCCCCATATGGAGCGAGCCCGTCACATTCGGCGGCGGGATGACGATCGTGAACGGCTCGCCCCTGCCCGCAGGGCGAAACGCGCCTGACTTTTCCCAGGCGGCGTAAAGGCGGGGTTCGGCAGTCGCCGGGTCGAAGGCTTTGTCGAGCATTGCGGGGCCGTTTGTTTCGATCGCGCGGCGTTTCTAGCGCGAACTTTTCGCAGTGCAAAAGAATCAGCGGCTGGCAACAAAAAAGCCGGCGTTCCCGCCGGCTTTTCACGAGTCGACCAAGGCCTCGCTATCGCCGGCGGCGCGCCACGCGCTGGACTTCCTCTTCGACTTTCTCCTCGACGATCTGCGGCAGGTTGGCGTCGAGCCACTCCTTGATCATCGGACGGAGCATTTCGACGACAAGGTCTTCAAGCGTGCGGCCCTGGCCGTCTGAAACCTGGACGGTCTGCGACAGGCTCATGAACGCCTTCGAAGCCGCGGCGGCGGTTGTCGCTTCGACGATGCCGTCGTCGTCTGACATCGCTTCCGATACGTTTTTTCTAATCATTTCAACATCTTCCGTTGCAAACTTCCGTTCGGGCTCGATGGCGACTGGCGCGGGCGCCGGCTGCGGCGGACGAGCGGCAGCCGACGGACGCGGCGGCTCGGCGGCCCTCACGGGCGCGGCCGATTTCGCAGCCGGTTCTTCCTCGTCCTCGGAAATGATGCGCCGGATCGAGGCCAGAATCTCTTCCATGCTCGGTTCTGGCTGTGCGTTGCTCATGAACGTGAAGCCTTCAGGTTGGGCGGATTACCGCCGATCGGCGACTCTTTTCCGCCGGTTCGCGCGAAGGTGCAACCCCGTGGTTTACTGCGGGTTAACGCCCTTCCCCATCGTCGATGTCAGGCCCGAGGACCCCCATCGCGGCGAGAAGGAGAAAGGTCGCCAACCGCGCGTCCCGCTCGGCGTTGGCGAGCGCGACCTGCGCGTTCAGGAATTCCTGTTCGGCGTCAAGGACGTCGAGCGTCGTCCGAACGCCGAGTTGCGCCTCGCGGCGGACGCCGGTCAGCGCGAGGCGGTTCGCCTCGACCTGCGACGTCGCCGAAACGATGTTGGCGCGCGCCGCCGTCAACTGCTCCCAGGCTTGCGTCACGTTCGAGATTGCGCGGCGCTCGGCTTCCTCGATGCGGCGGCGGTCGGCCTCGTTGAGCGCTTGCGCCTCGCGCGCGCGGCTGACATTGAGGCCGCCGAGGAAAATCGGCATCGACGCGCGAACGCCGTAAGCGAACTGGTCCTGCTCGGAAACGAAGCTCGACGGGTCGTCTGCATGCTGATAATTTGCGACAATGGAAACAGTCGGCGAGAACGCGCCCTTTGCGGCGGCGAAATCCCGGCGCGACGCCTCCTCGGCCATCCTTGCGCGCCAAACAAGCGGCGCTGCGGCCGCGGCGATCGTCTTCGCTTCTTCAAGCGAAGCCGGCGTCGGCGGCAATCCGGGATCGGCCTCAAGGGTCGCCGGCGGCTCTCCGATGATCTCCTTGAACGAAGCGCGGCTGACGCCGAGCCGCGCCTGCGCCGTCGTCAGTTGCGCGCGCGCCTGCGCAAGCCGGGCGTCGGCCTGCGCGACATCGGTCTTCGTCACCTCGCCGACTTCGAAACGCACTTCCGCCTCGCGCTTCTGGCGAACAAGTACATCGACGTTGTTCTTAGTCGCGCTGTAGACTTCCATATCTCGAACGACGTCGAAGTAGGATTGCGCCGCCCGCTGCAAGACGTCCTGCTCGACAATCGCAAGCTGGGCGTCGCCGGCCTTGACCCGCGCTTTCGCCGCCCGAATGAGGTTGAAATTTCGAAGGCCGCTGAAGATCGTTTGCCGCCCTGAAACCGCGTATGACTTCGTGGTGTACCCGATCTCGCGAGGCGTCGGGATCAGTTGGGTGATTGTACCGTCGTTCTTGACGTAGCTCGCCTCCGCCTCGACTTGCGGCAGGGCCTGCGAAAGCGCCTGCCATTTTTGCTGTTTCGTCGCGTCCTGGCGGGCGCGTTCGGCGGCGATCGTCGGATTGGTCTCATAGGCGATAGAAAGCGCTTCTTCGAGCGTCTGGCCGGTTGCGCGGCCGGCGAGCGCGGCGAAGGCCGCAAGTCCCGCCAACAAACCGTCGACACGCCGCATGACCAAACCTTAAGGATCAGGAACGGCAAGACGCCGCCCGGAACCCTAGAACACGAACGCTTTCGGCTGCGTAAAGCCGGGAAGCACCGTCCGCGCCGTCGCGTCGAACGCCTCATGCGAGGCGACCGCCGCGCCCGAGCGGCGCCAGATCGTTCCCTTGGCGACGCCGCCCCGGCGAACGACGGCGCCAAGCCGGCCGCCGTCCTTCAACTGCTTAAGCAGCGCCGCCGGCTCCGTTTCGATCGCGCCGGAAATGACGATGACATCAAAGGGTCCCTGTTTTGCGGCCCCCGCGGCGAGGTCGCTGGCGACGACGGCCGCGTTAACGACTCCGGACGCCGCCCAGTTCTCCTGAGCGCGCGCGGCAAGGTCCGCCTCGCTCTCGACGGCGACCACCATTTCACCGAGCTGGGCGAGGACCGCGCTCGAATAGCCGGTGCCGCAACCGACATCGAGGATGAGATCGGTCGGCCGGATCTCGAGCGCGGCGAGAAGCTTGCTGAAATCCCGGGGCGTCATCAGCGACCGGCCGGGAGCATAAGCGACTTCGCGATCGACGTAAGCCTGGGCTTTGAGCTCGACCGGCAGAAAGCGCTCGCGTTCGACTGTCTCCAAGGCGCGCTGGATTCGCAGGTCCGTGACGTCGTTGGTCCGGACCTGGCTGTCGACCATATGTTTGCGCGCCGCCTCGAAGTCCATGGCCCGATCCGCCTTGCTTTCGTATCGGGCGGAATTACAGGGCGCCGCCCCCTTCCGCAACAAGCCCAGCCGAGAGGGCTTCTCGGCTTTTGACCATGGCAAGGCGCCGGGCTATGAGGTCGCCTCCCTCGACGAGGGATTTCCGGACGGCCACGTGGCGGAGTGGTGACGCAGAGGTCTGCAAAACCTCGTACCCCGGTTCAATTCCGGGCGTGGCCTCCAAAATCCTATCGAGCCCCATCGCGATTGCGGCCGCCCGAGGCGGGTGGCATTGTCGCGGGCGATTCGCCGTCCAAACCAATCAAACCGGGGGGTTCCCATGATGCTGAAGACCTTGCTCGCCCTTAGTGCGGCGCTTGTCGCTGTTTCAGGCGCGGCGCTCGCGAAAAAGAAGGGCACGGACGAGGGCGTCGACAACGAACGCGGCTCGACGAAGAACGCCGAAATTCCCGTCTGCACCAAAAATCTCGGGACGGTCGCGCTTGTCGACGGCGACGGACAGGGCTGGACCTATTACAACCTCGGCGCGCCCTCGACGCTCCTCAAGACCTTCATCGCGAAGTCCCAGTGCTTCAAGCTCGTCGATCGCGGCGCCGGCATGTCGGCGCTTGAGCGCGAGCGCGCGCTCGCCGGCGGCGGCCAGCTGCAAAAAGGTTCGAACATGGGCGCCGGCCAGGTGAAGGCCGCCGATTACGTTATGGTTGCGGATATCGCCAACACGGATTCGGACGCTGGCGGCAGCGCCGTCGGCGGCGCCGCGGGCGCGATCATCGGCGGGCGCCTTGGCGGCGTCCTCGGCGGCGTCAAGACAAAGCGCGTCGAAGCGCAGACCGTCCTTACCCTGATGAATGTCCGCACCTCGGAGATCGAAGCGACCGCCGAAGGGTCCGCGTCGAAGAAGGACATCGGCTTCCTCGCGGGCGGCGGCTACGGCTGGGGCGGCGCCGTCGGCGGCGGTTATGACGACACCGAAGTCGGCAAGGTCGTGACCTTCGCGTTTCTTGACGCCTATCGCCAGATCGTGACGCAGCTCGGCGGATTGCCGGACGCCGCCGCGGCGGCCGCCCCGAAAGAAGCGTTTCGGGTCGCCGCCGACAAGGTCGACTTGAAGCGCTCGCCGTCCAAATCCTCAAGCGCCGTCCGCTCGCTCGAAGAAGGCGACATGGTCTACCCGACCGGGGCGAAAGAAGACCTCTGGTGGGAGGTTGAGGACGAGAACGGCAATGTCGGCTGGATCGAGAATCCGGACCTGAAGCCGGTCGAATAACGCCCGCCCGAAACGGCTTCCACCCCGCCCGTCCGGCGTCGTCTGGCCGGGCGGGAGTCCGTTGCCGCGCGCCCACACTCTTCGCCGCAAATGATGCGCCACCGCGGCGGGGGAGCGAAAAAGGTTAACCATCGGAATATAAGACGGTGACGACAGCGGCAGGCTGTGCAACCGGCTTGTCGCAGAGCCGCGTCTTTCCGCCGCTCGAGCCTTGAGAATGGCCGCGGAAACGCGTCTTTCGCTTCGGAAAGACGCGATCGCGCGCGAGTTTGATTGGAGGACTTCATGTTACGATGCGGCGTATCGCTGCTCGCTCTGTTCGCGGCCTCCTGCGCCAGCGTCGATCAGGAGCTTCTCGACGCGCAGCTTCCCGACCCGCCGGCCAAATGGGCGGCCGCCGACGACATCGCGGACCCGCCGGTCGGCGATTGGCTTGCGCCGTTCGGAGACAAGGCGCTTTACGGCCTTGTCAACGAGGCGATGCTCCACAACAACAACCTCCTCGCGGCGGCGGCCAACCTTGAAGCCGCGCGCGCCACAGCGAAAATTCAGCGCGCGAACCTTCTCCCGACCTTGAACGCCCAAGGGGGCGCGAGCCGCAATGCGATCGTTTCCGACCCTTCCCTCGCCGCGCAAGCCGGCGGATCGCAGGTCTCGAGCGGCCTCAGCGCCAAGGAACTCGAACAGCAGTTCGGCGTCGACGCCGACGGCGACGGAAAGCTCGACGGCCTTGACCTCTTCATCGGCGCCGTCGGCGGAACGCCCGGCCAAGACGGCATCGCGGAAAGCCCCCTCCCCAACCGGCGCGTCTACATCAACAACTATTCGCTCGGCGCGCAGATCAACTGGGAGATCGACCTCTGGGGCCGCATCACCGACGAGACGCGCGCGGCCTACAAGGACGCCAAGGCCAGCTTCGCCGAGTTCCAGGGCGCGCGGCTGTCGATAGCCGGCGCCGTCACGCAGTCCTGGTTCGGCCTTATCGAGGCGCGCCAGCAGCGGGAACTCGCCGAACGCGACGTGACGGCGCGGGAAAGCAATCTGCGGGTCACCGAGCGCCGCTACGAGCGCGGCGTCGCGTCGAGTCTTGACGTGCGGCTGTCGCGCTCGGCTCTCGGGTCGAGCCAGGCGAACCTCGCTTTCCGTCAGCGTACGGAGAAAGAAGCGGCCCGCCGGCTCGAAATCCTCCTCGGCCGGTATCCGGCGGCCGAGCTTGAAGCGGCGGCGAGGCTCCCTGAACTGACGCCGCTCGCCGGCGCCGGCGCCCCGGGCGACGTGCTGGTGCGTCGTCCCGACCTCATCGCCGCCGAAGCGCGCATGGAGGCGAACGGCCTTCGCGCCCGCGCGGCGCGAAAGGCGATCCTGCCGCGCCTGACGCTCTCCTCGCAGATCGGCACCAGCGGCCCCGACCTTTCCGATCTCATCGACCCGGAGCGCCTTGCCGGTAACATCGCCGCCGGTCTTTTCCAGCCTATTTTCCCGGGCGGGCGCGGCCGCGCTAACGCCAAGCGCCAGCGCGCGGTCGCTGAGGCCTCGCTCCTTTCCTATGCGCAAACCGCCCTGCAGGCCTATGAGGAGGCGGAGAACGCGATCGCCGCGGAAACCTATCTCGCGGCCGGCGAAAACGCGCTGAAACTCGCCTATGAAGAGGCCGCGGCGGCCGAAGAACTCACCGAGCGGCGTTATGCGAGCGGCACCGCGACAATCTTCGATCTCCTTAATGCGCAGACCCGCCGCATTTCCGCGGAGAGTTCCTACATCCAGGCGCAGCGGCAGCGCGTCGCCAATCGCGTCGCGCTGTATCTGGCGATCGGCGGCGATTTCATCGCGGATGCGACGACCGTCGCGGCGGCTGAGGCCGCGCCGGGACAGTAGGACGAGCGGGGATAGTAAGGGGGCGTAAGAAACGTGCTGCGCAAGATTGTGACGATCGTGGGGACGGTCGGGATATTCGCGGGCGGATTCGCCCTGATCGGCGTCATGGGCGCCTTGCGGCCGAAAATCGCGCCGAAAGAGGTCGCCCTGGCGCCGCCGGCCGTATTTTACGCCGTCGCTGAACCGAAACCGGTGACGCTTGACGTTTACGCGCAAGGCGAAGTCCGTCCACGGACGGATATCAATCTCACCGCCGAAGTCGCCGGCAGAATCGTCAAGACGTCTGACGCCTTCGTGGTCGGCGGCGCATTTGATGAAGGCGATCTGCTTGTGAAGATCGAGGACGCCGACTATCGCGCGGCGCTCGCAGGCGCCAAGGCGAGGGTCGCGCAGGCCGAAGAGCAGCTTCGCCGCGAAGAGGCGGAATCGGACCTTGCCCGCAAGGATTATGAAGCGCTCGGCCGCGACGCCGACCCGAGCGAGCTGACGCTGAGGATGCCGCAGCTCGCACAGGCGCGCGCCGCCTTCGCGGCCGCGAAAGCGGATATGATTTCGGCCGCCCTCGAACTTGAGCGCACCGAGATCAAGGCGCCGTTCAAGGGCCGCGTCCGCGAGCGAAGCGCCGGCGTCGGCCAGTTCATTTCTCCCGGCGCGCCGATCGGAAAAATCTTCGCGACGGACGTCGCGGAAGTTCGGTTGCCGATGACCGACGGCGACCTCGCAAAGCTCGGCATTTCGATCGCTTTCGTCGAAACGCCGGAAACGCCGGGTCCTGCGGCGACTCTCTCGGCGACGATCGCAGGCGAATTCCACGAATGGAAGGCGCGCATTGCGCGAACCGACGGCGCGATCGATCCCTCGACCCGGCAAATCTCAGCGATCGCCGTCGTCGACGATCCCTACGGCGCGGGCGCCGACAACGGCGCGCCGCTCGCCATCGGCCTCTTCGTCGATGCGCGGATCGTCGGCAAACCGATCGACAGCGCCGTCGTCTTGCCGCGTTCGGCGCTATATGGCCGCGACGTCGTCTACGTGATCCGCGAGGACGACACGCTCGAAGAGCGAACGGTCTCGATCGTCTCGGCCGAAAAAGACACGATCACGCTCGCCGGAGGACTCGAGGCCGGCGAGCGCGTCGTCACCTCGCCGCTTCGCGGCGCGCGCGGCGGCGACAAGGTTTCGCCGACCGAGGAGACGCGCATTCCCGGAGCGACGCGCGCCGGCGACGAAGAAAGAGCCGCCGTCGCCGAAGCCGTGCGCGAAGGGGCGCTGCAGTGAACGGCTCGATCGCCTGGTGGGCGAAGAACCCGATCGCCGCCAATCTGTTGATGATCGCGATCATCGTCGCGGGCGTCATGGCGTTTTTCCAGATCGAACGCGAGGTCTTTCCGTCAGCCGACTTCAACGGCGCGACTGTCTCCGTCGCTTGGCCGGGCGCCTCGCCCCAGGAAATCGAGGAACAGATCATCCTGCGGATCGAGGAGGCGATTTCCGGGATCGACGGCATCAAGCACATTGAGTCTACCGCGGAGGAAAGCAGCGCCTCGATCAATATCGAGGGCCTCGACGACGGCGACGCGACAAAACTCCTGAACGACATCAAGAACCGCGTCGACGGCATTTCGACCTTGCCGCGCGATTCCTTCCCGCCGGTCGTCTCGCAATGGCGAAACCAGAACGGCGCGGTCTTCATGGCGCTTTACGGCGATCTCGGCGAACGCGAACTCAACCGGCTCGCCCGCGATTTGAAGGACGAACTCGCGCAGCTGCCGAACGGGTCGCCGCTCGTCGATCTCTGGGGCGCGCGCAAGGAAGAAGTCTCGATCGAGATTTCCGAGGAGGCGCTTCGTCGCTACGGCCTCACTTTTGACGATGTCGCGGGCGCTATTCGCGGTTCCTCGCTCAATCTGTCCGCGGGGCAGGTCAAGACCGACACCGGCAACATCCAGGTGGCGGCGCGCGCGCTCGCCGATACGGAAGAAGAGTTCGGCGAGATCATCGTTCGCCAACTTGCCGACGGCTCGGTCATCCGCGTCAGGGACGTAGCGACCGTTATCGACGGATTCGAGGACGTGAAGCAAAAGCGCGAAATGAACGGCAAGCCGACGATTTCGATCGCCGTACAGGCGCCCGAAACGATGAACATCGTCAAGCTGTCGAAGGCGGTGACGGATTGGGTCGACAAGACCAACAAGCGGCTTGATGGCCGCGCTGAGGTTTATGTCTGGTTCAATACGGCGGACATCTATTTCAGCCGTATGAACATGGTCGGCGGAAACGCCGTTCAAGGGCTCATCCTCGTTCTCTTCATCCTTGTGCTTTTCCTCCGTCCCGCCGTGGCTTTCTGGGCGACGATCGGAATCCCGGTCGCGCTCGCCGGCGCTTTTATTTTCATGCCGGCGACCGGCGTGTCGCTGAACATCTTGTCGCTGTTCGGCTTCCTCCTAGTCGTCGGCATCGTCGTCGATGACGCGATCGTTATCGGCGAGAGCATTCATTCGGAGGCGGAGGAAGGCCGCGGCGGGCTCGACGGCGCCATTCTCGGGACGCAGCTCGTCGCAAAGCCTGTGCTTTACGCCGTCCTGACGACGATCATTGCGTTTCTGCCGTGGCTTTTCGTCGGCGGCGGGGCTTCCCAGTTCACCAAGCACATTTCGTTCACCGTCATCTTCGCGCTGTCCTTCTCGCTGATTGAAGCGTTTTTCATTCTTCCCTCCCACCTCTCGCATCTGAAGAAAGAGGACAAATCCGGCCACCTTCACCGGATGCAGAGCTTTTTCGCCGACGGCCTCATCAATTTCGCGCATGGGACATTGAAGCCGCTTATCAGGCTGGCGGTGATGCTGCGCTATTTCACCGTCGCGATCTTCATCGTCGCGTTCATGTTTTCCTTCGCGCTCCTTCAGCAAGGCTGGGTCGCGTTCAAGTTCGAGCCTGAAGTGCAAGGCACGTTCGTTTCGCTCAATGTCCGCCTGCCGGAGGGCGCGCCCTATTCGAGAAGCCTTGAGATATTCGACGAGGTGACGCGCGCGGGCGAAACGCTGAAAAAGGAGCTTGGACAGATCAAGGGCGAGGATTTCGTCAAGTCGCTCTACGTCAGCGCCGATGAAGGAAGCATCGTCTCATACCTCACGATCATCGACGGCGAAAAACGCAAGCAATCGACCAAGGAAATCGCCGAGCTCTTTCGGGAGCGCCTCGGCGACATCCCGGACGCGGAGGAAATCAATGTCGGCTACACGATCAATGACGGCGGGCCTGACTTTTCCTTCGGCGTCGAGGCGAACGACCTCGACGAATTGCGGGTGGCGACCATCGATATCCAGAACTATTTGCGCAGCCTGCCCGGCCTTTACGACGTCAGGAACAGCCTCCAGTCCGAAACGCCGGAACTGCGGATCAAGCTGAAACCAGGCGCTGAACGCTTCGGCATGACGCTCGGCGACGTGACGCGACAGGTCCGCCAGGCGTTCTACGGCGAGGAGGCGCAGCGTCTGCCGCGCGAGGGCGAGGACGTGCGCGTCATGGTTCGCTATCCGGAATCCGCGCGTCAATCGCTCGTCACGCTCGATACGATGCGCGTTCGCGCCGCGGACGGGCGTGAAGTGCCGCTGACCGCCGTCGCCGACGCCGAATTCGCGCCGAGCTTCAAGCGCATCGACCGCCGCGACCGGAAGCGGTCGGCGCAGGTTTCCGCCGAAATGCGCGAGGGCGTTGATCGCGCCGCGATCCAGAAGGCGTTCTACGACGAATTCGTTCCGCGATGGCGCGAACGCCATCCGGGGGTCGAACTCGCGCAGCGCGGCGACGCCGAAGCGCAGGCGGAATTCGTCCGCGACATCCTGATGCTCTTCCTGTCCGCGCTGATCGCCATGTACATGCTGATCGCCATCGCCTTCGGATCCTACTGGCAACCGCTGCTCATCATGTCGGCGATCCCGTTCGGCTTTATGGGCGCGATGTTCGGGCATTTCCTCCTGGGGCTTGATTTCGGGATCTTCTCCTTTTTCGGCGTCGGCACTGCGGCGGGCGTCGTCATCAACGACAACCTCGTCCTCATCGATTACGTCAATCGCCTGCGGTCGCAGGGCATGGGCGCCGTCGCCGCGCTCGTCAAAGCCTCGACGGAACGCTTCCGTCCGATCCTCTTGACCTCCGTGACGACGTTTTTCGGCCTCGCGCCGATCATGCTTGAGCGCTCGACGGACGCGCAGTTCCTGATGCCGACGGTCGTCGCGCTCGCCTGGGGCGTTTTCTTCGCGCTTTTCGTCACGCTGTTCTTTGTGCCCGCGATGTACTGCGTCGGCGCCGACATCGCGCGGTTCTATCGCTGGGCCTGGACCGGCGTGAAACAGCCCCCGGTCGGGTTTGGAAAATCGGCCGACCAGGAGATCTCAGCGACCTCCGTCAAAGCGCGCAAAGGCCCGCCCCCCGTCTTGCGGCCCGCCGAGTAGGCGGCGAATTTTCTTTTTTCTGTTAACCTCGTGTTAACTTATTGGGCGCAGTCTCATCCTTGTCTTCTCCCGAGAAGATACCCCACCATACCCCACGATAGTGAGTACCGGCCCCGTTCCCCCCAAGGCGGGGCCGTCTCACTTCTCGCGCGGCGTTGCGCCCGAATTGGCGGCCGCTGGGCGCCAAGCGGCGGCGGCGCCGGCGAAGCGCTGAACGAGGGCCTTGGTTTGGAATCGGGACGCTGAACCGCGGAGGCGCAAATTTCCCGTGGATTCGGCGGTTTCCCTTTGCTATAGGCCGGGCGCTTGAGGCTATTCCCCGATAGCTCAGTTGGTAGAGCATTCGACTGTTAATCGAATGGTCGCTGGTTCGAGTCCAGCCCGAGGAGCCAATTCTTCCTAGGGGTTAGCGCCTCCCCGCGTTGATGGGCGACCGGCTACGTCCCTTGCCGACAGGTGCACTGGCTTGCGGCCCGATTGCGCCTCTGCAACGCCGCGATCCGCCTCGCCGCACAGTCCCGATC
>JACADX010000129.1 GCA_013389125.1 Parvularculaceae bacterium
AACTGACCGGCGGACTGTGCGATGATCGCGGCTGTCCAGAAGAGCGTCAGCGCAGCGACCGAAGCTGCGACGGCGATCGAAGCCCGGTCATGCTGACGGAAGACGCCGTCATAGAAGGGCGATGAAACGGAAAACGCGGCGATCGCGGCGGCGAGCGCAAAGAGCGGCGTTGACTGCGCGCCGGCGAGTTTCACCGCAACGAGCGTGATTGCGAGAAAGACGGCGGCGGTGAGCCAGCCTTTCGCGTGTTCCCGGCCGCCGAAGACGGCCGCTGCAAAAAGGACAATCGCCGTCGACGCGCCGACGCCGGCAAGGCCCCAGACGCCAACCGCAACGCCTGACCCCGCCGCATTCAGCGCGCCGGATGCGGCGCTCGCGCGCGCAATGCTTAGGCCCGGCGCCAGGATTTCCGCGCCGACGGCGATCGCGATCGCGCCGGGCAGCGCCACGAAATAGCGGTCGAGGCGGCGACGACCGGTGAGAAACGGACAGGCGGAAAGCGCCAGAAATCCAAGCAAGGCGAAGACAGGGTTCGAAATCCACAGCGCGAAGAGGAGCGCGGCCGCGAGGCCGCCTTCAAGGCGCGCACGGAACGCGCCCTCGTCCGCCGGCGCGACAATGAACGCGACCGCGAGCGCTGAGAGCAACGCCAGGCTGATTTCGAGCGGACCCGAGAACGGCGCCGCGACGAAGGCCGCAAGGCCCGCCGTCAACAGCACCGCCTGAATCGCCGGGAATCGCGCCGCGGCGAAATAGGCGAGCGGCGAGGCGACGAGGATCGCCGCGAACGCTTTCGCCGCGAGATGAATACGGCCCGGCGACTCAAAAAAGAAATCCGCCGCCATCAGCAGAGCGAGATAAAGCGGCGAGGACGCGTCCTCGAGCGCCGCCGCGCCTGACATTATCGCCCGCGCGTCGGCGATCGGCGCGATGACCGTCAAGGTCGGCGCAAGGCTCAACAGGGCCGGAGAAAGCAGGGCGGCGAGGATAAAAGGCGCCGCAGCGAGCATCGAAAGTCCGAAGACGAAGCCGGGCTCCTGCCAGGTGTAGAGCGCCATCGTCGCGGCCCTCGCGCGCGGCGCCGGCCGCCGCCAGGCCGGATGATCGTATCGAAATTCCGTTTCGTCGTAATCGGCCGCCATGATCGCCGTCCCCGATTGCGCCAATCCGGGACGGCCCTTGCCGCCCCGCACAACTCCTGGGGGCTCCAACGCAAGAGCTTTGCCGCTTTCAATTGCGCGCCTTCGGGTTCAACATTAAAGTTAACGCCAATAAAGAGGGGGATCTCCTGAGAATTCGCTTCGTACTTTGCGCGCTCGCGACCTTCCTGTCGGCGACGCCCGCCGCGGCCGACTACAAGAGCGAATACAAGCTTTATCGCGACGCCTTTGAAGCCGGCGATCTCGCCGGCGCGCTTGAACATAGCGGGGCGGCGTGGAAGCTCGCCGAGGCTGAAATCGGCGATCATGAAAAGACGGCGATTCTCGCTTTCAACTACGCCAATCTCGTCTACGACTTCGACATCGCCAAAGCGCATGAGGCGTATAAGCGCGCGCTGTCATTGACCGAAGCGGGGATCGGCGCGCTTCCCGTCGAAGATCTTCGCCTCGCGGTTTCGGTGAGCGCGCTCGCGTTGGATGTGCGCGACAAGGATCTGGCGAACGCGGCGAAGCCGGTTCTCAAGGCGCGTCAGGCTTCAGGGGCCGGCAATTCCTTCATGGACGCCGAAGGGTGGAAGCAGCTCGCCATGTACGACTTGTCGGCCCGACAATATAAGGATGCGAAGACATCATCGGATCTTGCGCGTTCAATCGCCGAGAAACTGGCGCCAAAGCCGGAGCGGCTGATCGCGGAGACCTTGTCGATCAGCGGCGTCGCGCTCGTCATCGGCGCTAATTCGCGCACAAGCGCCAGGATTACCGAAGCGATCGAACTCCTCGACCGGGCGATCGTGATGTTTCCGCCGCAAAAGGATATCGACTCAGTGCATCCGCTGTTCGCGCAAGCGATGCTTTGGCGGCTTTCGATCGAAGCGCTCGCTAGCTCGGAAAACCGGAAGGGCGCGCTGAAGCGGGTCGACAAGGAGCTTGACGCGGACGCCATGTCTCGCTGGGAGCAATCTCGTCCCGCGGACTGCGAATTGAAGTGGAAGAAGCGCCTGCCGCCGCGCTTTCCTGCCGTAGCGCTCGAGAAGAACCAGATCGCCGCGGTTCTTGTCGGTTACGATCTCAACGAGACGGGCGTTGAGCGGACGGTCCTCATCGCCGCGCTGAACGGCGAGACTTTCAGCAAGCCGGCGATCGAATCGATGGCGGACTGGGAGCTTGAAGCGCCCGTCAGAGAAGCCTGCCGCAAGAATCACATCACGGTATTCAAGTTCGTCATCGGCTATTGACGGGGCGGGTTTTCATCGCCGCCGACGCTGCTATGGTCCGCCGCCATGCGTTCGCTCCTTCACGCCTCGTTCGACCCCGCCTGCCGCTTCGTGCGGCTGATGCTCGCCGAGAAAGGCCTTGTCGCGCGGCAGGTCGAAACGGGACCGGGCGACGAAACGCTCGCCGCGCATAACCCGGCCCAGACGGTCCCCGTCCTCATCGACGAGCCGCCGACGGGCGGGGAGATCGCGATCGCGCCCGCGGCCGCGATCGCCGAATATCTTGAAGAAGCCTATCGCGATCCGCCGCTGATGCCGGCGACGTCGGCGGGCCGCGCCGAGGCGCGCCGGCTCTTTCACTGGTTCGACGGCAAATTCGACGCGGAAGTCAACGCGCTGATCGTCCGTAAGCGCATCGCCGGCGGCGGGACCGGCCGCCGCTGGGGCGAACCCGAGCCGATCCGCGAGACCGCGGATGCGCTCGCCTGGCATCTCGATTATCTGAGCTATCTCGTCGAGCGCCGGGCGTTCCTCGCAGGCGACCGCCTGACGATCGCCGATCTCGCCGGCGCGGCGCATCTTTCGGTCAACGACTATTTCGGGCTTGTTCCGTGGGCCGATTTTCCGGACGTCCGGCAGTGGTACGCGAGGCTGAAGTCCCGACCATCGATGCGCCCGCTCCTTGCCGACCGGATCGACGGGACGGCGCCCGCCCCCGCTTACGCCGATCTCGATTTTTGACGCGATGACGGCGCCGCCGCTCATCGCCGAACGCATCAAGAAGCAAGCGATCGGTCTCGGGTTTGACGACGCCCGCATCGCGCGCGCCGACGCGATCCCAGACGCCCCGGCGCGCCTTCGCGCGTTTCTCGACGCGGGGCGCCATGGCGACATGGCGTGGATGGAAACCCGCGCCGGCGAACGCGGCGATCCGAGGACGCTCTGGGCCGCCGCGCGCTCGATCGTCATGCTGGGTCTCAATTACGGGCCGGACGGCGATCCCCTGGCGATCCTTGAGCAACGGGATCGCGGCGCCGTTTCCGTCTATGCGCGCGGCCGAGACTATCATGACGTCGTCAAGAAAAAGCTGAAAGCGCTCGGGCGGTTCATCGCCGAGACGTTCGCGTGCGAGGTCAAGGTTTTCGTCGACACGGCGCCGGTGATGGAAAAACCGCTCGCGGAGGCGGCTGGCGTCGGCTGGCAGGGCAAGCACACGAACCTCGTCAGCCGCAGGCATGGTTCGTGGCTCTTTCTCGGCGCCGTGTTCACGACGCTTGATCTTGAGGCGGATGAAAAAGGGGCTGACCATTGCGGCCAATGTCGGCGCTGCCTCGACATTTGTCCGACGGACGCCTTTCCGGCGCCCTACGAGCTCGACGCGCGGCGCTGCATTTCGTATCTCACGATCGAGCACAAGGGTCCGATCCCGAAGGAATTTCGCGCGGCGATCGGCAATCGCATCTACGGCTGCGACGACTGTCTCGCGGTCTGTCCGTGGAACAAGTTCGCCTCGGCGTCGCGCGAGGCGCAGCTTCGCGAGCGCGCGGATCTCGCAGCGCCGCCGCTCGACGCGCTATCAGCGCTCGGCGACGGCGCGTTTCGGGAGCGGTTCTCCGGTTCGCCCATCAAGCGCATCGGCCGCGACCGCTTCGTTCGAAACGTGCTGATCGCGATCGGCAATTCCGGGGAGGCGGGGCTTTCGCGTCACGCCCGCGCGCTGCTTGACGACCCGTCGCCGCTCGTGCGCGGCGCCGCGGTCTGGGCGCTGTCGCGACTTCTGGCGGCGGACGATTTCGCCGCCTTGAAACGAAAACACGCGGGGGCCGAAGCCGACCCCGGCGTGCTTGCCGAATGGCGCGAAGCCGGACTTTAGAGCGGCGTTCGCTGAAGTGTGCGCGGTTCAGCGTAAACGCCGCGACAAACAATGACGAGAGCGAGCGCCCCGATTCCGAAATATCGCGCGAAGCTCTAGATGTCGACCGTGACAGCGACTTGCGCCTTCGTGATGTCGCCGTTCGCATCCTGGACGAAATAGTAGAACACATCCTCGCCCTGGAAATTCGAGTCGGCGAAATAGGTGACCGTGCCGTCCTTGTTCATGACGACGTGGCCGTGCTGCGAGAAGAGGCCGTCGAGGACGATCTTGTCGCCGTCGGGGTCCATGTCGTTGGCGAGGACGTCGATGACGACCGACTTTCCCTGCTGGACGCTTGCAACGTCGTCGACGGCGATCGGCGCCTTGCTGTTTTCGTTGAGGAGGCCGTTATAGGAAGGCGTCGTGCGCGTGAAGCCGCCGGCGGCGAGTTTGTAGGTCGACGGTATTTCGACGAAGTAGGCGACCTTGATGACGTCGCCTGTCGCGCGGTCGGCGGCGTATTCCTCGATCATCGCCACGCGGCGCCCGTCCTGCGTCGTCCAGTAGCCGTTCTGTTCGATCGAGCCCCTGAGTTCGGCGGCGTTGATGTAGTCGGGGTCCCAGACCTTGTAAGACGCGGTGCTGCCGATCGAGTCGAGCTTCGTTCCCGACATGTTGTAGACGCCGTTGACCATTTTGAGATGCGTGTCGAGGAAGCCGGGCGTCAGCGACAGGCGATCCTCGACAAGATCCGCGGCCGTCAGGAACTTGTCGCCAGGCGTTCTGTTCGTGAACGAATAGGTCGCGCCTTTGACGTTGACGTCGATATAGATGTAGTCCCACTGATCCTTGCCGTTCATGAAGTCGAGGCCGGCGACGCCTTTCTTCGCCATCGCGACGCCGGTGTGGAAGCCCTCGATATTCGCGCCGTTGACGACGACGTCGAAGACGTTGTTGAAAAGGTCGACGCCGACCGTGAAATTGTTGCCGATCCCCCTCGTATCGGAGGCGACGACGTCAAGATCCTTGATCGTGTAGTGGCCGGTGTATTCGAGGTGAACGCCGGTCTTCACCTCCCAGGCGGTGAAGCCTTCGAGCAGCGAGCGCAGATCGTGATCCTGGCGCGGGTTCGCCTTGATGATTTCAAGGCCGGTCTGCGTTGCGATCGATTCATTGTTGAGGAAGATCGTGATGTTCGGCGCATTGGTTCTGACGCTGTCGAGATAGCGCAGCGCGTCGGGAAGATTCGTGTTGTGAGGATCGATCGGAATGTGATTGGCGTCGGCGCCGCGATGGAAATAGGTGAAGCCTGCGCCCGAGGGAATGCTCGCCGCGACATTGCCGACCGCCTCGACGAGCCGTCCTTGAAACCAGAAGCCGGTGCCGGTGCGGCCGAGGTCGAAGGCGCTGACGTCGGCGCCGTCCTTCGTTATGTGATCGACACCGAGCGACTTGATGGCGATATTGTGGTCCCAGCGGCCGGTCTCATTGCCGGTTTCCGCGACGAAAGCGGCGCCGAATACGTCGTAGGCGGCGTTGTTGGAAAAGATCGCGTTTGAATCATGGTGGACGAAGCCCCAGCCGGGCGATCCCCAGACGGCGTTGCCTTCGACGATCGCGGGATGTTGTTGATCGTCGACGCCGGCGCGATGAATATGAAGCGAGTATCGGCCTTTGACGTTCGAATCGGACTGGACCGACGCGAGCGACGTCACGTCAAATGACCGCACCGACTTGTCGGTGCGTCCGAGTTCGTCGAATTCGGCGTATTTGACGACGATATTGTCGGAATGCATCAGCATGACGTGGCCGCGCTCATGCGTCGGGGTTAATGCGCCGCCCTCGTTTTCGAAGACGACGTTGCGCGAGAAGTTCGAGACATAGGCCTTAAGATCGGCGCGCGGCCCCTCATGATCATATTGCAGCGGCTTGTCGAAGGTGACGACATTGCC
>JACADX010000107.1 GCA_013389125.1 Parvularculaceae bacterium
ATGTATCGACGTCCCCGCCCGCCGAAAAATAGCCGATCGCGCCTCCATAGGGTCCGCGCGCATCGCGCTCGAGGCTGTCGATGATCTCCATGGCGCGGATTTTCGGCGCGCCAGTGACGGTGCCCGCCGGGAAACCGGCGGCGACCGCGTCGAGCGGATCGAGGCCGTCGCGGAGGCGGCCGACGACGTTTGACACGATGTGCATAACGTGACTGTAGCGTTCGATCGCGAATTGTTCGGTGACTTTCACCGAGCCGATCGCCGACGAGCGTCCGACATCGTTGCGGCCGAGGTCCAATAGCATCAAGTGCTCGGCGCGTTCTTTCGGATCGGCGAGCAGCTCCGCTGCAAGCGCCGCATCTTCTTCGGGCGTTTCGCCGCGCGGGCGCGTCCCGGCGATCGGCCTGATCGTCACCTCGCCCTTGCGCACGCGCACGAGGATTTCCGGGCTCGAGCCGACGAGCGAAAAGGCGTCGAAATCGAGATAGAACAGGAACGGCGAGGGGTTGATGCGCCGGAGAGAGCGATAAAGGTCGAAGGACCGCGCCGGAAAGGGCGCCTCGAACCGCTGGCTGAGGACGACCTGGAATATGTCGCCGGCGGCGATATGCTCTTTCGCCTTGCCGATCATCTTCAGAAAGTCCGCCTTCGGCGTATTCGACTGCGGCACGGCGATCGCATCGGGATCGATCTCGCGGGCGCCTTCTCGCGGAACGGCGAGCGGCGCGGCGAGATCGCCGGCGGCGTCCGCGATGCGCTCTGCGGCCCGATCAAAGGCGGCCTTAGCCGAGACGCCGTCCTCCGGGCGCGCCGGCGCGACGAGGATGATCTCCTGGCGAAGATTGTCGAACACCGCGATCAGCGTCGGACGGATGAAGATCGCATCGGGCGCCGTGAACGCCGCGTGCGGACGATGCGGAAGGCGTTCGATCTGGCGCGCCATGTCGTAGCTGAAAAATCCGAACACGCCTGCGGCCATTGGCGGCGCGCCCTGGGGCAGCTCGATCGCGGAGCCGTCGATGAACGCCTTGAGGCTATCGAGGGGCGCGCGCCGATCACGCACGAAATCGGCGGGATCGGCGGCGGCTCGCGCGTTGAGTTCGGCATGCGAGCCGAAGGCGCGCCAGACGGCGTCCGGCCTGACGCCGATGACGGAATAGCGGCCGAACTTTTCGCCGCCCTCGACGGATTCGAGGAGAAACGCGTTGCGGCGGCGCCCCGCAAGTTTCAAATAGGCCGACACCGGCGTTTCAAGATCGCTGACGAGACGGCGGATCAGAACCTGCGGCGCCCCGGCGTCATATCTGTCCCGGAATTCCGCAAATAGAGGCGCAAGGCTCATTGGCCGTCCGAGAACAGGCCGTCGATCTGGCTCTGGCTGATCTTGACGCCGAAATCTGCCTCGACCGCGCTGGCGTAGGCTTGCGAAAGCTCTTCGCTGATCTGGCCGCCGATATACTGCGCAAAGACGCTAACGTCGTCGGGGCTCACCTTGGCGACGTCAAAGGCGATGTCGTCGATCGCGATGACGAGTTCGGCGTCGCCCATCGCCGACGGGCCGGATATCGTTTCGCCCTTCGCCGCAGAGAAGATCTGCTCGATCAACGGCTCGGTGAGATTTTGTCCCGGACTCCGCCGGGTGACGGTCTCGACGATCGGCGCGCGATTGAACGCCGCGGCGGCCTCTTTTAGGGTTTTACCCTTCGCGACGGCGTCCCGTAGCGATTTGACGACGGCGGCGATGCGCGCGCCGCGTTCGCTCGCCCGCCATTTCGTTTCGACTTCCGCAGCGACCTTCTCATAGGGAATTGCGGCGGACGGAACGACTTCGGCGACCGCGACGAAATAATAGCCCGACTTGTCATCGAATTCGATCGCTTCGGACTCCGCGCCTTCTTCGAGCTTGAACGCCTCTTTCAAGATCTCGGGCGACAGGTCGGCGACGATCTCGCCGCCGGTTCCGAAGCTGTAGGAATCGACGGGCCCGAATTCGACGGCTTTCGCGCCCGATTTTTTCGCCGCGTCGGCGAGCGCGGCGCCCGTGTCGCGTTCGGCCTCGATCGCCTCGACGGCCTCGAAAAGCTTTTTCTTCGTGTCGGCTTCGAGAAGCTCTTCCTCGATTTCAGCCCGCACGTCCTCGAACGGCTTTGTTGATGCGGGCGTGATCGCCGCGATCTGCGCGATCGTCCAGCCGAAGACGCCTTTGACCGGTCCGACGACGGCGCCGGTCTCTCCCGCGCCGAACGCCGCATCGGCGACTTTCGGGTCGACGAGGTCGCGCTTCGTGACATCCGTAAACGTCACGTCGGCGAGCGTCTGGCCGTTTTCGACCGCGAGCGTTTCGAACGGCCGGCCGCCTCTGACGGCGTCGGCCGCGGCCTTCGCCTTGGCTTCGTCGTCATAGGTGATCTGATAGATCGTGCGCCTTTCCGGCGTCTCGTAGGCCGACTTCTTGGCCTCATAGGCTTTCCGGAGTTCCTCTTCTGAAGTTTTCGTCCGATCGACGAAGTCGTCCGATTTCAAGACGACGGCGGTGAAGCGGCGGTATTCCGGCGCCATGAATTGCGCGCTGTTCGTTTCGTAATAGCCTTTAAGCGCTTCCGGGGTCGCCGCGGCGGGCGCGCCGGCCATGTCGTCGGTGATCGTCAGATAGCTGATCGTCCGTTTTTCGGTCTCGCGGAGGACGAGCGCGTCGACGACCGCCTTCGGCGCCGGGCCGCCGACAGAGACGGCGGACATCAGCTGGTTGCGCAAGAGATCGGACTGCAGCCGGTCTTCGAACTCGCGCACGGTGTAATTGTACTCGCGCATGATGCCGGTCAGCGCCTCATTGTCGAATTTTCCGGTGCGCGGGTTCTTGAACTGCTCATTGGTCTGAAGGAACTCGCGGACGCGCTCGCGCGCCATGACGAGGCCGAGCCTTCGGGCTTCTTGTCGCAGCGCGGACTGGACGGCGAGCGACTTGACGATCTGATCGGGAACCCCGGCGGCGATCGCCGCCTCGCGATCGAATTCGCCTTCGTTCGAAAGCCGGCGATTGGTCACGAAGCGGTCGAATTCCTTTTGGACTTCAAGCGCGGATATGCCCTCGGACCCGACGCGTACGGCGTCGTTCTGCGTGAATTGCCGGATTTCCGGCACGCCCCAGGCCGCAAAGGCGAGGATCAGGAGAACGATGACGAAGAACGCGAAGACATTCTTCATCGTTCCGCGAATTTGCTGCAGCATGGGACCGTCCGATTGATGGCGGTTCGCCTCATCCCGCGCCGCCGGTTGAATAACGCGCCAACCTAGCCCGCGCCGTCGCGCTTGAACAAGGCGGGCCGGATAGGCGCGCCTTTCTGGACAAAATCAGGCCGTTAGCCTACCCGGTCGGATGCGCCGCGACAGGAGACTGCGCATGAGGCCGCTGATCGCCGGAAACTGGAAAATGAACGGGCTTTCGTCGTCCGTCCGGGAAATCGAGAAGCTGATCGGCCTTCTTTCCGGATCGGTCCCCGACGACCGCGACATCCTCATCTGTCCGCCGGCGACGCTCATCGGGCTCTTCGCGACGGAATTCAGCGACGAGGGGTTTGCGATCGGCGGGCAGGATTGTCACGCCAAAGCGTCCGGCCCCCACACCGGCGACATCAGCGCGGAAATGCTCGCCGACGCCGGCGCGGCTTTCGTCATCGTCGGCCATTCGGAGCGCCGCGCCGACCATGGCGAGACGGATGAGGCGGTGAGAGCGAAAGCCGAAGCCGCGCAGCGCGCGGGCCTCGTCCCGATCATCTGCGTCGGGGAAACCGAGGCGCAGCGAAAGGCCGGCAAGGAAAAGGAAATCGTCGGCGCGCAGCTCGCGGGTTCGATTCCCTCGGGAGAGGGCGATTACGTGATCGCCTATGAGCCGGTCTGGGCGATCGGCACCGGCCTTACGCCGACAACAAGGGACATCGCCGAGATGCACGCCTTTATCCGCGCGAAAGTGAGGGACGGCGTCCGCGTGCTTTACGGCGGTTCGGTGAAGCCGTCGAACGCGGAAGAGATTCTCTCGATCGTCAATGTGCATGGCGCCCTCGTCGGCGGCGCGAGCCTTAAAGCGGAGGATTTCGCGGCGATCATCAGAGCCGCGAAGTAGAAGAGCGGAGCGATGCGCGTGCCGGGATGGATGATTCTGGTCGGGGTTTTTCTCTCCCTCGCGCTCGTCGGCGGATGTGCGACCTGGCGCGCTGAAAGGAAATCGCCGCCGATCGGGCGCTTCGTCGAGGTCGACGGCGCGCGCATCCACCTTGTCGAGATCGGGCCTCAAGACGCCGGTCAAATTCCGGTCGTTCTCATCCACGGCGCCAGCGTCAATCTCCGCGACATGAAGATCGCGCTTGGCGAGGATCTCGCAAGGACGCGGCGCGTCATCGTCGTCGACCGGCCGGGCAGGGGATATTCGACGCGACCCGACGACGGCTGGCGGCTCGACATTCAGGCGGACCTCATTCATCAGGCGGTCCGCGCGGCGGGGATCGAAAAACCGATTGTCGTCGGCCAGAGCTTCGGCGGCGCGGTCGCGCTCGCTTATGCGCTTCGCCATCAGGAGGACATGTCGGGTCTCGTCCTTCTTGCGGCGGTGAGCCACGAATGGCCGGGCGGCGTTGCGTGGTACAATAAGGCGTCGGGTTGGCCGGTGGTCGGGACCTTGCTCCGGCGCCTCGTCATTCCCGTCTATGCGCCGATCGCCGCCAAGCGCGGCGTCATCAAATCATTCAGGCCCGATGAAGCGCCGGCGGGATACTACGAAGAGGCCGGCATTACGCTCCTCTTCCGGGCGAAGGATTTCCGCAACAACGCGTCAGACTTGCGAAACCTGAAACCGCAGATCGTCAAGATGGCGGGAACCTATTCGGCGATCCGGATTCCGACGGCGATCATCACCGGCGCCGACGACAAGACAGTGAGCCCGATACGCCACTCCGCCGCGCTCGCGCGCGAACTCCCGGACGCTTATTACGAAGTCCTCCCGGACACCGGCCATGCGCTTCATCATTCGGAAAAAGCCAAAATCATCGCCGCGATCGACCGCGTTGCCGAAAGGGCGCGGGAGCGGGAAATACGCCCGAACGCCGCCGAGTGACGGCGAATGGAGCTGCCCTGGCGGCGCGCGGACGCTAGGATCGAACGACTAGCCAACACAAGACATGCGAATGGAGGGGGCGGCTCATGAAACTCGTCTTGAAAATCGTCGGCGGTCTCGTCGCGCTTCTGGCGCTGTTTGTCGCCGGCGCATCGGTCTGGTTCTGGTTCTATCCGGTGACGGTGAACAATGCGGTGAACAAGTTCACCGCGGAATTCGCGATGGACACGCCCGAGCTGTTGACCGGGCTCGGCATGATCGACAACACGCCCCTTGATTTCCATAGCGGCAAGCTTTCGGACTACACCAAAGCGCAGGACGAGAAGAATCTCGCGCGGCTGAAAGACGCGCGCGCGATGATGAACCGCTTCGATCCGGAAAGGCTCAAGGGCCAGGAGAAGCTCACCTGGGAGATTTCGACCTGGTTCCTCGACGATCTCATTGCGCAGGCGGAATTCGAGTACAGCGGCTATCGGGTGAACCAGATCTCGGGCCCGACGATCGACCTGCCGCAATTCCTGACCGATACGCACGTCATCAAGAATGAAAAGAGCGTCAAGCGCTACATATCCCGCCTCAATGAATTCGGACGGGTGCTCGGGGAGGTGAAGGCGCGCGTCGAGGACGACCGCGCGCACGGCGTCGTCCCGCCGGACTTCATCATCGCCAAGGCGATCAACGTCATGAAGACATTTATCGAAGGCGGGGCGGAAAAGAACCCGCTGGTGACGACGCTCGCGCCGAAACTCGACAAGATCGACGGCCTCTCGGCGGAGATGAAGGCCGCCTACGTCGCTGACGCCGCCAAGATCGTCGGGGACAGGATCATTCCAGGCTACGAGGCGATGATCGCCCTCTTCGAGGATATGGCTGCGACGGCGACGCAC
>JACADX010000158.1 GCA_013389125.1 Parvularculaceae bacterium
AATGAAGATCTCGACCGCGGCGGCGTCCCGTCGCCCGACGTCAACAATGCTAATGCGGCGTTAACCCCCCGTCGTTTGCGCCGTCAGGCGCGCCATGCAAGAGGGTCTCGATGTTTCGCTTCCTCGAAGGCCTTTTAAACCCGTTCCCGGAGACGCGCCTTGGCCCGCCGCCGCAGGGGCTCGTGCGCTTTTGCTGGCACTTTACGCGCGACGCGCGGGGCTGGCTCGCCGCTTTGGCGATTCTCACCGTGATGATCGCCGTCGGGGAAGTCTTCCTTTTCGCGTTTCTCGGCCGCATCGTCGACTGGCTCGCCGCGGCGGACCGCGCGCGCTTCCTTGAGCGGGAAGGCCGGACGCTCGTCGGCATGGGCGCGCTCATCCTCGTCGGACTGCCGCTTGCGTCCTTCTTTCATACGTCGATCGTGCACCAGATCCTTCTCGGCAATTTGCCGATGAGCGCGCGCTGGCGCATGCACCGGCACCTTCTCGGCCAGTCAATGGCGTTCTACGCGAACGAATTCGCCGGGCGGGTCGCGACGAAAGTCATGCAAACTGCGCTCGCCGTGCGCGAGACGGTGATGAAGCTCCTCGACGTCTTCGTCTATGTCGCGGTCTATTTCGTCACCATGATCGGCATGGTCGCGAGCGCCTACTGGCGGCTCGCCGCGCCGCTGCTCGCCTGGCTCGGCGTCTATCTTGCGCTCCTCGCCTTCTTCATCCCGCGCCTCAAGAACGTCGCCGAAGCGCAGGCGGATGCGCGATCCGTGATGACGGGACGCATCGTCGACAGCTACACGAATATCGGCACGGTGAAGCTCTTCGCGCATGCGGGCCGCGAAGAGGCCTATGCGCGCGAGAGCATGGAGCAGTTTCTCGGAACCGTGCATCCGCAGATGCGTCTCGTCACCCTTCTCAATACGGCCGTTTACTTCAACAATTCGCTCGCCGTGTTCATGATCGCCGCCCTGTCGATCGGCCTTTGGCTCAATAGCCTCGTTTCGGTCGGCGCCATCGCCGCCGCAATCGCGCTCGCGCTCCGCCTTAACGGCATGTCGCAATGGATCATGTGGGAGGTCTCCGGCCTCTTTGAGAACATCGGCACGGTCTATGACGGGATGGAGACGTTGACGCGCCGGCTCGACGTCGTCGACGCGCCGGGGGCGCGAAGGCTCGAAAGGCCGCGCGGCGAAATCCGGTTCGAGCGCGTCACGTTTCATTACGGGAAGGACGACGGCGTCATCGGCGATTTCACGCTGACAATCGCTCCCGGCGAAAAAGTCGGCCTTGTCGGACGATCGGGCGCCGGGAAGACGACGCTGATGAACCTCTTATTGCGCTTTTACGACGTCGAAGGCGGGCGCATCCTGATCGACGGCGAGGACGTGAGATCGGTGACTCAGGAATCGCTCAGAGCGCAGATCGGCGTCGTCACGCAAGACACCTCGCTCCTTCATCGCTCGATCCGCGACAACATCGCCTACGGACGGCCCGGCGCGAGCGAGGAGGCGATCCGCGAGGCCGCGCGCCGCGCCAATGCGCTCGGCTTCATTGAAGCGCTCGAGGATAGCCGCGGCCGGAAGGGATTGGACGCCCATGTCGGCGAGCGCGGCGTCAAGCTCTCGGGCGGCCAGCGCCAGCGCATCGCCATCGCCCGCGTTTTCCTCAAAGACGCGCCGATCCTCGTCCTTGACGAAGCGACGTCGGCGCTTGATTCCGAGATCGAGGCGGCGATCCAAGAAAACCTCTTCCAGCTGATGAAGGGGAAGACCGTCATCGCCATCGCGCACCGCCTATCGACGATCGCGCAGCTCGACCGCCTCGTGGTGATCGACAAGGGCCGCATCGTCGAGGACGGCCCGCACCGGGCGCTTGTCGCCAAAGGCGGGCTTTACGCCGATCTCTGGGCGCGCCAGTCCGGCGGCTTCATCGCGGGGGATGCGGAAATTGCGACGGCGGATTGATCACTCCGGCAGCGCGAAGGCGATCAGCTCGTCGCCCGGCGGCGTATCAATGTTCGAGTAGCCGCCGGCCATGACGACCACATATTGGCGGCCTCGCCACTCATAGGTCATCGGAGTCGCCGGCGCATTGGTCGGCAGGCGGCCCTTCCAGAGCTCCTTGCCGGTCTCGATGTCGAAGGCGCGAAGGTAGTAATCGAGCGTCGCGCCGATGAAGACGAGTCCGCCGGCGGTCGCCATCGGCCCGCCGATCGTCGGCGTGCCGAGTTCGGACTTGAGGACGCCGCCGGTCAGGTCCTCGATCGTTCCAAGCGTTCGCCGCCAGACGATCTCGCCGGTTTGAAGATCGACGGCCGCGAGAACGCCCCAGGGCGGCGGCGTGCACGGAAGATCGAGCGGCGAGACGAGAAGGTCGCGCCGCATGCCGTAGGGCGCGCCGCGCTGCGGCGACACTTCCGAGTCATGGAAAGCTTCCTGAACCGCTTCGACGTCTTCAGCGGGTATGAGTTCGATCCGGTGCGCGACATTCGACATGTTGACGACGAAGAGGTTGCGCGACGGGTCGAAAGCGCCGCCGCCCCAATTGCCGCCGCCGCCGGTGAAGGGAAGGAACAAGGTTCCCCCGAGCGTCGGCGGCGTGAAAAGGCCGTCGGCGCGCAGCGACTTGATCGCTTTCTTGCAGGCGCTCCTGTCGAACAGGGTGAGGCCGAACGCTTTCTTCGGATCGACCGTGTTCGGAACGATCGGCGGCGTCGCGGTCGGGAAAGGCTGCGTCGGCGACAGGGCCTCGCCCGGGGCGCCGTCCTGCGGGACGGGCCGCTCTTCGACGGGAAGAACCGGCTCGCCGGTGTCGCGGTCGAGAACGAAGAGAAGGCCCGTCTTCGCCGCGAGCGCGACGACATCCTTCGGCGCGCCGTCCTTGAGGATCGTCAAGAGCGCCGGCTGCGCGGGAACGTCGTAATCCCAGACGTCGTGATGCACGGTCTGGAACGACCAGACGACGGCGCCGGTTGGCGCGTTGAGCGCGACAATCGAATTGGCGTAGCGGTTGTCGCCGGGCCGAAGGCCGCCGAAGAAATCCGGCGACGGGCTCGACGTCGGAACGAAAAGGAGGCCGCGCCCTTCGTCATAGGACATCGGCGCCCAGGCGTTGGCGTGGCCTTCGGCGCGCGGGAAATCGCCTTTCCAGTCGCCGGCGTTCGGCGCGTCCGCGGTCCGGGGAATGGGATCGAACGTCCAGCGAAGAGCGCCCGTCCGGACGTCATAGGCCCGGACGGTTCCCTTCGGCGCGGCGACGCGGGCGTTGTCGGAGATCGACGAACCGACAACGACAATCTCGCCGGCGATCGTCGGGGCCGAGGTGATCTGGAACTCGCCCGGCCAGACGAGATCCATCCCGGGGTCGATCGCAACCGTTCCCGCGTCGCCGAAGTCCGCACACGGAGCGCCGGTTTTCGCGTCGAGCGCGACGAGGCGGCCGTCATTCGTTCCAGTGAAGACGCGGGACGCGCAAAGGCCGCTCGCCGCGTCGTCCTTCCAATAGGCGACGCCGCGGCAAACATATTGGTTCGCCGGGCGCTGTTCGAGATTGATCTTCGGATCATGGCGCCATTTCTCGGCCCCGGTTCCAGGATCGAGCGCGATCACCTCGTTGAACGGCGTGCAGTAGACGAGGCTGTCCTCGACAAGGATCGGCGTCGCTTCGCCCGCGCTGTCCAAGAGCGCCGATTGCGGCTTCGATTTGAGATCGCCCGACGAATAGACCCAGGCGCGCGTCAGCGCTGCGACGTTCTCGCGCGTGATCTGATCAAGACCCGAAAAGCGCGACCCGCCGGCGTCGGCGCCGTAGTGGGACCACGGCGGCGTCGACGGCGCCGCGGCGACAGGCTTCGCCGCGCCCTTGATATCAAGGCCGTGCGCGCCGCCGAGCATAAAGACGGCCGAGCCGCCGAGGATGGCGGCGAGAGCGGCGAGCAGCGCCGCGCCGACAACCGCAAGAATGATTCGCGCCGCAGCCTTCATGACGCCATCTCTTTTCAGTCCGACCTACTACCAGTCGAGAACGACCTTGCCTGACTGGCCCGACCGCATCGCGTCGAAGCCCTTCTGGAAGTCATTCGCCGGGAAGCGGTGGGTGAGGATCGGCTTGAGGTTGAGCCCTGCCTGCAAAAGCGCGCCCATCTTGTACCAGGTTTCGAACATCCGCCGGCCGTAGATGCCCTTGATCTCGAGGCCCTTGAAGATGACCTTGTCCCAGTCGACGCCGGCGCCGTTCGGCATGATGCCGAGCATGGCGATCTTGCCGCCATGGTTCATCGTCTCGAGCATCGAGGCGAAGGCGGCGGGAACGCCGGACATTTCAAGGCCGACGTCAAAGCCTTCGGTCATGCCGAGCGCCGACATCACGTCGCGAAGATTTTCCTTCGACACGTTGACGGCGCGCGAGGCGCCCATCGTCTTTGCAAGGCCTAGCCGATAATCGTTGACGTCGGTGATGACGACATGCCGCGCGCCGACGAATCGCGCGACCGCCGCCGCCATGATGCCGATCGGCCCGGCGCCGGTGATCAAAACGTCCTCGCCGACAAGGTCATAGGCGAGGGCGGTGTGGACGGCGTTGCCGAAGGGATCGAAGATCGCGCCCATCTCGTCCGGGATGTCGTCCGGCAGGCGATAGACGTTGAAGGCCGGCGCGGCGATGAATTCGGCGAACGCGCCCGGCCGGTTGACTCCGATGCCCTGCGTGTTGCGGCAAAGATGCCGTTGTCCGGCGCGGCAGTTCCGGCAATAGCCGCAGGTGACGTGGCCCTCGACCGAGACGCGGTCGCCGATCTTCATCTTCGAATGCTCGGGGTGAACCTCGGATCCGATCTCGACGATCTCGCCCATGAACTCATGGCCGACGGTCATCGGCACCGGGATGGTTTTTTGCGCCCATTCGTCCCAGTTGTAGATGTGGACGTCCGTGCCGCAGATCGCCGTCTTC
>JACADX010000167.1 GCA_013389125.1 Parvularculaceae bacterium
CAAAAGCCCGGCGAAGTGCTCGTGCAAACCACCGCGACCGGGGTCTGCCATACCGACGCCTACACGCTCGAGGGAAAGGATTCCGAAGGCATCTTCCCGTCGATTCTCGGCCATGAAGGCGCGGGCGTCGTGCGCGAGATCGGCGCCGGCGTCACGAGCGTCGCGGTCGGCGATCACGTCATTCCTCTCTACACGCCGGAATGCCGGCAATGCAAAACCTGCCTTTCGCGCAAGAGCAATCTCTGCACCTCGATCCGCGCGACGCAAGGGAAGGGGCTGATGCCGGACGGCACCAGCCGTTTCAAGCGCAAGGGCGAGACGATTTATCATTATATGGGCTGTTCGACTTTTTCGAACTTCACGGTGCTGCCGGAAATCGCGGTGGCGAAAATCCGCAAGGACGCGCCATTCGACAAGGCGTGCTATATCGGCTGCGGCGTCACGACCGGCATCGGCGCCGTCATCTGGACGGCGAAGGTCGAGGCCGGCGCGAATTGCGCGGTGTTCGGCCTCGGCGGCATCGGCCTTAACGTCATTCAGGGGCTCCGCCTCGTCGGCGCAAACAGGATTATCGGCGTCGACGTCAATCCAGCAAAGCGGAAGATGGCCGAAGAATTCGGGATGACGGATTTCGTCAACCCAACGGAGACCGGCGCCAAGAACGTCGTCGACAAGGTTGTCGAACTGACCGGCGGCGGCGCCGACTATTCTTTCGACTGCACCGGCAACACCGACGTGATGCGCCAGGCGCTCGAATGCTGCCATCGCGGCTGGGGCCAGTCGATCATCATCGGCGTCGCCGAGGCGGGCAAGGAGATTGCGACGCGTCCGTTCCAGCTTGTGACGGGCCGCGTCTGGAAGGGCTCGGCCTTCGGCGGCGCGCGCGGGCGCACCGACACGCCGAAAATCGTCGACTGGTATATGGATGAGAAAATCGAAATCGATCCCTTGATCACGCACACGATGCCGCTTGAAAAGATCAATGACGCGTTCGATCTGATGCATGAAGGCAAGTCGATCCGCTCAGTGATCGTTTATTGAGATGCGATGACGACCGATAAATATGCAGGATCGCCGCCCGGCCCGCCGTTGATTGACGGCTTTGGGAGGCGCGTCACCTATTTGCGCCTTTCCGTCACGGATCGGTGCGATCTGCGCTGCGCCTACTGCATGTCGGAGCGCCCCGAATTCGCACCCAAGGCCGGCGTTCTTTCGCTGGAGGAACTTGAAAGCGTGGCGCGCGCCTTCATTGCGCGCGGCGTGCGCAAGATCCGCTTGACCGGCGGCGAGCCGCTCGCGCGGCGGAACGTCATGAGCCTTGTCGAGGGGCTTTCCCAGTATCTGGCGAACGGCGCCCTCGACGAACTGACCTTGACGACCAACGGGACGCAGCTCGACAGATTTGTGGAAGCGCTAAGGCACGCCGGCGTCAGAAGGATCAACGTCTCGCTCGATACGCTCGATCGGGCGAAATTTGCGGCGATCGCGCGCCGCGATGCGGTGGATCGCGTGCTCGCCGGCATTGACGCCGCGCTAAAGGCGGGCCTTGCGGTCAAGATCAACACGGTCGCCCTCAAAGATCGCAATCTCGACGAGATCCCGACGCTCATTGAATGGGCGCATGAGCGAGGGATGGAACTCACCCTCATCGAAGTGATGCCGCTTGGCGAGGTCGGCGAGGATCGAAGCGACCAGTTTGCGCCGCTCCGCGACGTGGAGTCAGCGCTCAAAAGGCGGTGGACGCTGGAGGCGGACGACCATCGAACCGGCGGACCTGCGCGTTATGTGCGCGTCAAGGAGACCGGCGGCCGCCTTGGCTTCATTACGCCGCTGACGGCGAATTTCTGCGACGGCTGCAATCGCGTGCGCGTCACTTGCACGGGCGAGCTCTTCATGTGCCTCGGCCGTCAGGGCCGCGTCGATCTCAAAGCGGCGCTAAGGACGGGCGGGGCGCCCGCGCTCAATGAAGCGCTTGATCTCGCGATGGCGCGCAAACCCCTCGGTCACGAATTTGATGCGGCGCGGCCGGGGGCGGGCGCCGTTTCCCGTTTCATGTCGGCGACAGGCGGCTGACGATGGCGCGCGTCATCTTTTACGGCCGGCTCGCGGACCGCGCGGGACGCGAAAGGCGTGCGCCCGTCGCAGGACAAGGCGAAACGCTTCGGCATTTTCTTACGCGAATGGCGGGAGACGACGCGGAACTCGCGGCAATGTTGTCGGGTCAGGGGATCAATTTCGCCGTCAATGATTCCATCGCGCCGCCCGAGACGGTGATTGGGGACGCCGATGAAATCGCCGTGATGCCGCCCTTCAGCGGCGGATGACATGATCGAACTTGTCGAACGATCGATCGACCCGGCCCGCCTCTTGACTGCTTTTGCGGAGCGCGGCGCCGGCGCGGGCGCGATGGTGTCGTTTACGGGGATCGTCCGGGGCGAGGGCGGAACGGGCGTCGAGGCGCTGTTTCTCGATCATGCGCCGGTCCTGACGGCGCGCGAGATCGAACGCGCGGCCGCCGAAGCGCGCAACCGCTGGCGGCTAGTCGGTTCTTGCATCGTTCATCGCGTCGGCCGCATCGCCGTCGGCGAGGCCGTCGTATTTGCGGCGACGGCAGCCGCGCATCGCCGCGAAGCCTTCGAAGCCTGCGACTTTCTGGTCGATTTCCTGAAAACCGACGCGCCGTTTTGGAAGAAGGAAATTCGCCGCAGCGGCGAGGCTTGGATTTAGCCTTCAAAGAGGGATTATGGAGATCGCGATCGCTGGAGGTATGCCCTATGGCGGGGATTGATCCCAATCTCGAATTCAAGCCGCTGCAGATAGCGATTCTCACCGTTTCAGACACGCGGACGCTCGAGACGGACACGTCCGGCGCGCTTCTTGTCGAGCGTCTCGACAAGTCTGGCCACAAACTAAAGGCGCGCGCGCTCGTTCGGGACGACATTTCAGAAATCCGCAGCGCCATTGAGGCGTGGATCGCCGATCCGGCGGTCGACGCCGTCATTACGACTGGCGGCACCGGACTTACCGGTCGCGACGTGACGGTCGAGGCGGTGACGCCGCTGTTTGAAAAAACCCTTGAAGGCTTTTCGGTTGTTTTTCACATGGTGAGCCATGAGAGCGTCGGCCTTTCGACCTTGCAGTCGCGCGCGACGGCGGGCGTCGCCAATGGCACGGTCATTTTCTGCCTGCCGGGTTCGACCGGCGCCGTCCGGGACGGCTGGGACAAGGTGATCTCGCATCAGCTCGATTGCCGCTATCGGCCCTGCAATCTCGTCGAGCTGATGCCGCGGCTAAAGGAGCGGTGAAGTGGGAAAGTTCAGCCATTTCGACGCAGAGGGCCGGCCGCGAATGGTCGACATCTCGTCAAAGGCGGAAACGGCGCGGACGGCGACGGCTCGCGGGCGTGTGGCTTTCACGGCCGCCGCATACAAGGCGATCCGCGAACACGGCTCGGCGAAGGGCGATCCGCTCCGGATCGCGGAACTTGCGGGCGTCATGGGCGCAAAGAAAACCGCAGATCTGATACCGCTTTGCCATCCCTTGCCGATCGCCGCGGTGACCGTTGAGGCGGCGTTCAACGATGCGGCTGAAGCGATCGACATCGTCGCTTGCGTCAAGACGACGGGAAAAACCGGCGTCGAGATGGAAGCGCTCGCGGCGGCGTCAATCGCATGCCTTGCCGTCTACGACATGACGAAGGCGGTCGACAAGGCGATGACGATCGGACCAATCGAGCTCGTCGAAAAGACCGGCGGCAAGTCGGTGGACTACAGGCGATGACCGCGATGCGGTCTGTCGATGAAGCGCTGGCGGAGATAACGCGCGCGGCGCAGCCGCTTTCGCCCGAAACTGTCGCGATCGGAGACGCGGCGGATCGCGTTCTTGCGGCGGACGTGGTCGCTGCAATCACGCAGCCGCCGTTTCGCGCCTCGGCGATGGACGGTTACGCCATCCGATCGCCGGACGCGGCGCCGGGCGCGCGCCTGCACGTTATTGGCGTTTCGGCAGCAGGATCGCCATTTCGGGGCAGGGTTGGCCCCTCGCAGGCCGTGCGCATTTACACCGGCGCCGTCGCGCCGGACGGCGCCGACCGCATTCTCATCCAAGAAGAGGCCCTTGTTGAAAACGACTGCGTCGTCATCGCCGTCCCGCAAACGGGCGGGACGAACATCCGCGAGGCGGGGATCGATTTTTCCGTCGGCGCCGTCCTGAAGCGGCGCGGCGCGCGGCTGTCGGCGATCGATCTTGGCCTTATCGCATCGTCAAACGTATCCACTGTCAGCGTTTCCAGGCGGCCGCTGGTCGCCTATTTCGACAATGGCGACGAGCTCGTTGAACCGGGCGCGGCCCTTGAAGAGGGGCGAATTGTCGGATCGAACCGGTTTGCGCTGGAGGCGCTCGTGGCGGCGTGGGGGGGAAGCCCGCGCTATCTCGGGCGCGCCGCTGACGATCCTCGCGAGGTTCGCCGCAAATTCGCCGAGGCCGCCGGCGCAGACGTCGTGGTCGCCGTCGGCGGCGCGTCCGTCGGCGATCATGACTATGTGCGACGCGCCTTCGAGGACGCCGGCGGAAAAATCGTCTTCGCCAAGGTGTCTGTGAAGCCCGGCAAGCCGACCTGGTTCGGCCGCCTCGACGGCTCGTGCGTCATCGGGCTTCCCGGCAATCCCGCATCGGCGATCGTGTGCGCGATCCTCTTTGTGAAGCCTTTGATCGCAGGCCTTCTTGGCGAAAGCGCGCGGGGCGGCGCCATCTGCGCATCGCTTTCGGCGTCGATGAGAGAGAACGGCGCGCGGGAATCCTATTTGCTGGGACAGCTCATCGGCGACCGCACGGGGCGGCTCATGGTGACGCCGTTTGTCAAGGAGGATTCATCGCTGATGACGCCGCTGGCGCTCGGCAATTGTCTGATCCGCAGGCCGGCGAACGCGCCGGCCGCGGCGGCGGGCGAAGTCGTCGACTGTATTCCTTACGGCGCCATCGCGGCAGGCGGCGCTGAATGATCGCGCGCGATGACGTCGCCGGCTTGATCCTTGCCGGCGGGATGTCGCGGCGCTTTGCCGGCGGCGCCAAGGACGCCGCGCTGCTCGGCGGCAAGACGCTGATCGATCGCGTTATGGAACGCGCAAGATCGCAGGTGCGGACCCTCGCGATCAGCCGCGCCCGCGCCGCGCCCTTCGGCGACCGCGGACTGCCGATCGTCGAAGACATCTTCGAAAATCGCGGCCCGCTCGGCGGGGTTCACGCCGGCCTTTTATGGGCTGCGACGCTGGCGCCGCGGCCGACGCATCTTGCGACATTTCCATGCGACGCGCCGTTTCTTCCGGATGATCTCGTCAGGCGCCTTGCAGCGCCGCTCGATCAATCGCAAAGCGGCTCCGCCGTCGCGAAGAACGGCGCCCTTGTGCACGCCACATTCGCCCTATGGTCTCTCAACACCGCCGAAAGCGCCGCGGCGCTCTTGCGGTCGGGGCCGTTTTCCCTGGTCAATTTCGCCCGCGAGGTTGGAGCGGTTGAGGTCGAATTTCCGGACGCAAGCGGCGCCTCCTTTGCAAATATCAACACCGCTGAAGACCTCGATGCGCACGCGCGACGACTGCGCGGCGGCGCGCCGTTTTCGGGCAGGGACTGAAGGCGAGCGCGCATGGACCAGGCTCGCGAAGGGCGATATGACGGCGACCGTCGGCCGCCATCGGCTTGATGCGGAAAAAGGCGGCGGCGACGCGAGATCCGCGCCCGGACGTCGGGGGAGGCGCGGCGGATTCTCATTCCCGGCGGCGAAAAAGGGCGCGCATCCGTGAGCCAGAATGTTGAACGGTTCGACGCATGGATCAGGTCGCGATTTGTCGACCTCAATTCCGAGCTTGAGGAAGTCTATTTCGCGCAAGCGGACCGCGCCAATGTTGAAGGCGTCGGCGACGCCCTAAAGGCCGCGATCCTCGAAGAAGGACGCGTCTTTGTCGTGGCGCTGCGGGACGAGGGAAACACCGACGAAGGATTTGATCGGGCATTCGACGTCCTCGGCGATCTCGGCCTCTGGCTCGCGGCGCTTCGTCGCCATGAACTGACCAATCCCGCGCGGGAGGAAAAATCTCCGTTTCATGAGGCGTCCGCGCTCGGCATGCATATCGGCGCTTCAATCGGCGTCGTTCCGCGATTTGCGACTAGCCATCTGTCGACGCACAACGCGGCGGTCGACGGCAGGCCGAAAAGCTTTACGCGGCTCAAGGATGAGAAGCTTTTTCTTGATTACAACACGCGCGGAATATTCGCCTACAAGCGCGCCGCGGACGCGTTGATGCGGATAACGCCGCTCGGCGTGTCGCATCCGGTCGCGCATACGCTCTTCGTCGATGCGAAGAACGCTCTTGATGATGTCGCTAAATGGAATGATCTGCTTTTCAGCGATCTTGACATCGACCGCTTCTTTTACAGCGTGCGCCCCTATTATAAGCCCTATCGAGTCGGCAGGAACGAATATCGCGGAGCGAACGCCGGCGACTTTTCCGGCATCAACGAAATCGATCTCTTGACGGGACTCTGTCGGGCGAACGACCCCTATTACTCGCAGCTCCTCGTCGACAAGATGCTGTTCATGCGGCCGGAGGATCAGGCGTCCTTGCGCGACTGCATGCGGCGCCGGGATTTTCTCGATATCTTTCTCGAAGCGGCGGAGACATCAAAGGGCCGGCATTGGTTCCAGGAGAACGCGCGGGCGTTCATCGCCGTCTGCGAGGCGCATGGGCGAGCGGCCGCGCAACATCACGATCAGCTTGTCGCGCGTTTTATCGAGCGTCCGTCCGAAGCGCTCGATCAGCAAAAACTCAGCCAGATCACTGCAAGCGGACCGCCCTTGCCGGTGCTGCTGCGGTCGCTCGAAGTGCTGCGCGATCTTCGCCTCGCCGCTCCGCGCCAGGACATTCGGACGCGTCACGACGATCTGGCGCGGTTGAAGGCGATGGTCGGATGACGCGTGCCGCGCGAAATCGCCGACGAAAATACAACCGGAATTTTTAGGCGGAGAGCGACGGATTTTCCAATCCCGGACGTTTTATTCGTGGGCGCGGCGAAAAACCGGGACCCGAGACTTTTTGACAAGTGTAGATGGATCGGCGTGGCGGCCAACTGGCTGCGCGGCGATGACGGCGAGAAAACGCGAGGGCGCTCTTTCCTGCCCTTGGCAAGGGGGAGGGGAATCCGCGGACCCGGCGTAAAGGCGCCCCTGCAGGCGAGCCAAACGGCGCCGTTTGCGCCTGCGACCCTTAAGGAAGGCCGAACTTCACCGCGCGCGACAGCGGCGAAGGGCGCCTTTTCCCGTCGGTGGACAAGCAAAGCGCGGTCAGCGTGCGAGAACGTCTGAGAGCGCCTCGCAGAGGTGGTCGACATTGCCTTCGTTGACGCCGCAGAGATTGGCGCGCCCGTTTGCGGCGACATAGATGCCGTGGCGCTCCCGGAGCGCAAGGAC
>JACADX010000180.1 GCA_013389125.1 Parvularculaceae bacterium
CCCCTGAAGGAATAACGAACCGCATTGTCGACGATGACGGCGAGCGCCTGTCTGAGGCGCCCGCGGTCGCCGAGGACGACCGTGTCGTTCAGCGCGCACTTCCAATCGATCGCGATCGATTTCTCGGCGGCGATTGGCCGAAAATTCTTGATGACTTCGCTCATCAGCGCGCAGATCGCGACCGACCGCATGTCCAGCCGCGGCGCGCCGGAATCCGCCCTCGCCACAAAGAGCAGGTCGTCGATCAGCCGGTTCGTGTGCCGCGCCTGCTCCGCGATGCGCTCGAGACTGTCCTGGTAATGTTTCGCCGGCTTTTCCCCGCCGCGCAACGCGATTTCCGCCTCGCCGCGAATGACGGTGAGCGGCGTCCTCAGCTCGTGGCTGATGTCGGCGAAGAAATTCCGCCGCGCGCGGTCGCTCTCCTCGAGCTTCTGCTTCGCCGCAGCGAGCGCCGAGGTCCTGTGCGCGACCTCGCTCTCAAGACGGTCGTGGGCCGACTGGAGCGCGGCGCGGTTCGCCTTGAACTCGGCGCCGATCCTCGAAAACCCGAGCCGAACCTCGTCGAACTCGCGCGCCGGCATCACGGGAATTTCATGGTCGAAATCGCCGCGCGCAAGCGCCGTCGCCCCGACCGCAAGGCGCCGCAGCGACCCCAAAAACACGCGCTGGAAGTAGATAAGCATCGCCGCCGCAAATATCGGCGTTGCGAGCGCGACGCCGACGGCGATCGCTTGCGCCAGCGTCGACACCCGGCCCATCTCGATTTCAGCCTCATCGACCTCGCGGCGCTCATCGGCGACAGCGTCGTCGAAAAGCCGCGAAAGCGTCGGATCGTCAAGGTCCCGTCGAAGCAGCTCTTTTTGGCCTCGAATCTCCCGCGCCGAATTGGCGGATGCGGCGGCGAAATGCCTTGACGCGATGTTCTCCAGCGCACGTTCGATGTCGTTCAGTCGGTCGAACTCCAAGGGCTCGTCATTCCGGTCCCGCGTGCTGCCGAATTCGAGTGCGATCGCCTTGCGCGCCGTCAAAATGTCGCTGCGGACGGCCTCGTGAAGCTCTCTTTCGCGCGCCTCGTTGCGCCGATTGCCGGGCTCCGTCGCTCGCCTCACTTCTGAAAGGAAAATCTCGGCGCTGGTCGCGAGTTTGACATGCGCCACCAGGGTCTCGTTGGCGTGCCGGCACTTCATCGCCGCGTGATCGACGGCGCGCACGCCGAACGCTGTTGTTGCAGCCGCGATCGCAACAAGAGCCGCTAGCCCGCCGATGGCTGCGTATTGGCGACTCCGGAATGTCTGTGTGGGCACGGTTTTTCCTTCAGGCGTCGCCGCTTTCCGATCCTCCTATGCAGGGATTGTGCTAATTCGCACAACTAACGGAACATGCATTAATCATAAAAGTATAATAAACGCCAGTACTACAGGCGCTATCGGCGCTTGCGATAAAGCCAGTTCGCGGGTCTTCCCATGCGCATGCTGGCCTGCGCCGCCGGGCTTGACGGCAGCGTCCAGCGGTCGGCGCGCTTGGCCATCCGGCGAACAAGGAGTCCCTCGAAAGGACGAAGGCCATATGACCGGTCAAGACCCAGGAGGTCGCGCGCGTCCGCCGGCAAGATGTCGATCGCCGCGCGAATGAGGGTTCCCTGCGCCAGTCTCATCGGCTGCGGGAGCGCTGGCGCCTTCCGCAGGATGCCGAGAAACTCAAAGATGATTTCAGAGCGCTCGAAGCGCGGTCGCATACGATCATAAAGCGCGCGCCATTCGGATTCCGAGCGCGGCGCGTTGACGGCGCCGTAAAGCGTCGCCGCCTCATTGCCCTCGCCGAAATATCGGTCACGTTCCGCGGTCGAGAGCGGCGCAACATAGGTCGAATAGGCGTTGAGGAATCCGAAGGCCGCCGTCGCCTGCACCCAGGTGAGCAATTCGGGATCGTTTGCGCGGTAATGCTCGCCTGCCGGGGTCACGCCCTCGATCCGGTCATGCATGCGGCGCACTTTCGCGATCGCCTTCTCAGACACGCTGCGCGCGCCGTAGACGGTGACCATCGCCGCAAGCCCGGTGCGCCGCAATCGCGCGACAGGATCGGTGCGGAATGTCGTGTGCTCCCAGACCCCGGTCCTGACCCGCGGTTCGGCGAATTCGAGAATGACCGCGGCGACGCCGCCGATGAACAGCGCGACCGGATTCTTGAATACGCGCCAGGAAATCGAGTCGGGCGAGACGAGCGCGGGCTCGCCGGCCGGCGCCGCGAAGTCGGGCATCGGACCGCCCTCGCCCGACAAAAACGCGACGGCCGCGCTATCAAGCCTCGCGCGGATCGGGGCGGAAAGCCTTGAACGAAAGTCCATGAAGCTCATGGCGTCCATTGTGCCAGACAATGAAGCCGAAGTGAGGCCCAATCAGGGTCAAAGCAGGCGTTCACAACGCTTCAACCTTGCGTCAGCGGCATTGATTTCCGCCGGCGAACGCCGCACCGGTCACGTCCTTCTGGCGGAGGCGGGAATGAACGTCGAGACGACGATCAAGGACTATTACGGCAAGAAATTGCGGCGGTCGGCCGACCTTTTGACGGACGCCTGCTGCACGTTTGACGCGGTCCCGCACTGGCTCGCCGATTTGCACTTGGATGTCCACCCTGACGTCGCCGCACGCTATTACGGCTGCGGCCTTGTCGCGCCGCTCGCGCTGAAGGGCGCGCGAGTCCTCGATCTCGGCTGCGGCGCCGGTCTGGACGCGTATGTTCTGTCGCGGCTCGTCGGCGAGCAGGGCCTGGTC
>JACADX010000040.1 GCA_013389125.1 Parvularculaceae bacterium
AAAGGCTGCGATTTCGACTGGCCGCAGGCGCACCAGAAATAGGTCTTGCCCGCCTCGACATCGACGCCCAAAGGCGCCTTCCCGGCGATGAACGGCTGATCGAGCGCGAGCCACTCGAACTCCGCGAAGAGTTCGCCCGCCTCGGCGAGGTCCTTCGTCATCACGAAGTCGGCGATCTCGGCGTATTTCGCCCACAGCGCGCCGACCGCCGGGTTCTTGTGCGCGGTCTCGATCGCCGCCGGCGATTTCCAGACGAAAACCTCGACGATCGTTCCGTCCTTCGCGCGCCCGGCGAGCGGCGGACGGTTCTCGGCGAGCCCTTCGCGCACCAGAGTCGGAACATGGGTCTTCGTCAGCGCGAGAACGTCCGCCTCCTTGCCGCGCTTCGGCCGGTAACACGCGATGGCCATGACGCCCATTTCGATCCTCCGCTCCTGGCGCGCCGTCCCCGTTGCGACGGCGCCGGTTATTTCGACCCGCCGAGAACGCAGCCGTCGAGCCCTTCGCTTCTTACGACTTCCATCCGCTTGCGGATGGTTGCGGCGCGGGCGCGGACGTAAGGCCCAGGGTTGACGGCGCGCCATCGGTTGGGGCTCGGCAGCACGGCGGCGAGCAACGCCGCCTCTTGCCTCGACAAATCGGCGGCGTTCTTGCCGAAGCGCCCTTGCGCGGCCGCCTCGGCGCCGAAATAGCCGTTTCCCCATTCGGCGACGTTCAAATAAAGCTCCATCGTCCGGCGCTTGCCCCAGATCGCCTCCGAGACGAGCGTGAACCACGTCTCAAGCCCTTTCCTCACCCATCCCCCGCCGTTCCACAAGAAGACGTTCTTCGCCGTCTGCTGCGAGATCGTCGAGCCGCCGCGGCGGCGTCCGTTCTTCTTGGCGCCGTTTTCCCTGTTCTCCTCAAAGGCGTCCTTGACCGCCTCGAAGTCGATGCCGTTATGGAGGCAGAAGCGCGAATCCTCGGCGGCGATCGCCGCGCGCACGAGATGCGGCGAGATTTCTTCAAGCGGCGTCCATGGATGGATGATGACGTCGCCGGAGAGTTTTCGCTCAAGCATCGTCCATGTGCCGGGCGGCGGCAGGAAGCGATAGACGATCGCGCCGATGAACGGCGAGAATGCGACGAAAGCGATCGCCCAGCCGACGGCGCGCAGGGAGAAAAGCCCCGCGCGCTTCGCGTCCGCCTTCGAAACCTTCGGCAGTTTCACCTTGCGCCTTCGCCCCGCCGCCATGTTGAGGTCCTGGAACGTCTTCCGGCCAGGCGGCCCCGCCTGGTCGAGAAAACGCGGCCGCGGACAAGATAGCGCACCGACCTGACGCTGTCAGGCCGGATCAGGCGGCCTGGAGCGGCGAGCGCTGAAGTGTGCGCGGTCTTACGCAAGAACGCCGCGACGATCAAATACGAGAGCGGCGTGCGCTGAAGCGTGCGCGGTTCAGCGCCTAAGCGCCGCGACGATCAAATCCTGGAGCGAGCGCCCCGATTCCGAAATATCGCGCGAAGCTCCAGCGCAAGTTGCGCCCTATTTGAACAGCGCGAGGATCGCCGCCGAGACGACCCAGCCGACGGCCATGTGGCTCGCGTCAATGGCGAGGAGCGTCGCGTCATGCGCGGTAAGGTAAGTGAACGCGTAGAGATTGAACGGCAGCGCGAAGAAGAGCCAGAGGAGCGCCGCCGTCGTCGCCGCAGCGACGGGCCCGGAGACTCCCCGCCATTTGAGGACGATCGCGAGGCCGACAACCTGCATCACGGTAAGGACAAGGCCGAGAACCATCCACGCCGGACTCTCGGTGTCGGCGGCTTCCGCGGCGACGCCGTGCGCGGCCATCCAGGCGTCAGCGAACAGCAGTCCGTACCAGAGAAATCCGATGAAATAGAAGACCAGCGACGCAACGATGACCCCGACCAGATTGAGCTTTGGCATCGTTCCCTCCCTATTTGCCGAAGCGACATTGCGCCGCGTCTCCCCGACGACGCAATAAAGGACGACTCGATCAAGGGGGCCGCAACCGGCGCCGTACGCCGTCCTAAAACCTTCCCTGGGCGCGGAAGGCTTCAATAAAGGGCGAATAATCCTTCGGCTGACCTTCTGCGGTAAGACCGCCGAATTTCACCCATTTCTGCGCGCTCTTCGTCCAGATGTCGCCGACCGGCTCGACCCAGCCCGTGTCGTCGAACGTCCCAGCGCGCAAGCTCAGCATGCCGATCGACGGGACCTGTCCGTTGGCGATGCGCGTTCCGCAGTCGCCGCAGAAAAGGCCGAAGCGGCGATTGCCGGAATCGGCATTCCACTCGACGCGTTTCGGCGCGCCCTTGACAAAGGTCAGCGCCGCCTCGGGAACGGCGGCGGCGACGGTGAAGGCGCTCCCCGTGATCTTCTGGCAGTTCGTGCAGTGACAATTATAGATCATCAGCGGCGGCGCGGCGAGTTCATAGCGAAGCGCCCCGCAGGCGCAGCCGCCGGTCTGCGGCAATCTCGTTTTGGCCGTCATCGTTCCTGTCCTTTTCGTTGAGAGGTCGCCCGCGCCGGTTTAACATCAAGGTTGAGGATCATGGGAGACGCAGGATGATCAAATTTGCAGCGACCGAGCTTTCAGCGCTGGCGCTTCTCGGCGCGTGCGGCGCGTCTTACGCGCCGGAGCCGGCTCGGAACGCCGAACTCGATCCCTTGAAAGCCGCGCCGCACATCTATGCGTTAAAGCTTGAAAACGACTATGTCCGCGCGATCCTGACGACGGCGCGCCCCGGCGAATTCACGCCGCTTCATTCGCACCCCGGCCGGGCGGCGGTCTTCCTCAACGACTGCGTCGATCGAAGGACGGACGGGAAGGGCGAAACCGTCGAGCGGAAATTCGCCGCCGGCGACGTCGTTTGGGCGCCGGCGGAGACTCACGGCGCGTTCAATTATACGTTCGTCGAGGAATGCCGGATCGTCGAGGTCGAGGTGAAGGGGGCGAAGTAAGGCTCCCTTCGATGCTCATGACCCGGGGTCGGGCTGCAGATAGAGCTTGCCGACCACGCGATGGTCAAATTTCCCGTGCTTGTTCTTCCGATCCCAAGTGGAGACTTTGAGGCGGACATGATCGCCCTCACGCACGAAGGTCACGCCATACGTGCTCATGTCAAAGACTCTCTCGCCGTTCCGGTAAAAATCCATATTGATGTCGCGATACTCGCCGAGGCCGGGCAGAGTGAAATTCGCTTGCACCATGAGATTGGTCGTCGCCTAGCCCATCGCCATGTCGAAATCGCAGGTGAAATGGCCGTTCTCGTTGATCGTTCCGGGGTCGCAAGTCGCGCTGTCTGTCTGGGCGAGCGCGGCCGGCGCGGCGAGGGCGAAAACGGCGGACAAAAAGAGCGGTTTTGATCTCATGGATGCCTCCTTGTCGGCATAAGAGGTCGTGACCGCCCATCCTGGTCAAGGCCGGCGGCTGGATCTGTGATTCAGGTCACGCGCCCGCGAAATCGACGATCCCGGCCCCTTCTGTCCGCCCTTGCGGGGATTTCAGCCACGCCTCGCATGAGGCTTTGGCGAGCGTCCGTACCCGGAGGATATAGCTCTGCCGCTCGGCGACGGAGATGACGCCGCGCGCATCAAGGAGGTTGAAGAGGTGCGAGGCCTTGACGCACTGGTCATAGGCGGGAAGCGCGTAGGATTTTTTCGCGGCTTCGCCCGCCTTGATGATCGCAAGGCACGCGGCCTCGGCTTCCCTGAACTGGTCGAGGAGAACATCCGTATTGGCAAGCTCGAAATTATAGGCGGAGAATTCGACTTCCCCCTGGTGGAAGACGTCGCCGTAGGTGAAGGGCTCGCCGTCGGGCTTCCTGCCGCCGAAAACAAGATCGAAGCCGTTGTCGACGCCTTGAATGTACATCGCGAGGCGTTCGAGGCCGTAGGTGATCTCGCCTGTCACCGGCTTGCAGTCGTAGCCGCCGACCTGCTGAAAATAGGTGAACTGCGAGACTTCCATGCCGTCGCACCAGACCTCCCAGCCGAGGCCCCAGGCCCCGAGCGTCGGGCTCTCCCAGTCGTCCTCGACGAACCTGATGTCGTGTACGGAGCGATCAACGCCGATCGCGTCGAGGCTGCCGAGATAGAGATCCTGGATGTCCGGCGGCGAAGGTTTGAGGACGACCTGGAACTGGTAATAGTGCTGGAAGCGGTTGGGGTTCGCGCCGTAGCGCCCGTCGGTCGGGCGCCGGCAGGGCTGCACATAGGCGGCGTTCCACGGCTTTGGCCCGAGCGAGCGCAATGTCGTCGCCGGGTGGAAGGTGCCGGCGCCCATTTCCATGTCGTAGGGCTGCAGGATGACGCAGCTTTTCTGCGCCCAGTAGGTCTGGAGCGTCAGAATGAGGTCCTGAAAGGAAAGCGGCTCCTTGGCGGCGGTCATGGCGCGGCTGATAGAAGCGGTTCGCCGCCCCGTCAACGACGCGCCGCGATTGGCGCCTGACGCAGCGTTGCGCTAGCGTCGGATTGAAAGTCCCTAGGGGGGAATGATGGATTTTCGGATTGCGTTCGCCGCCGCCGCGCTTCTTGCCGGGTGCGGACAAAGGGCGGCGACCGCCGATGCGGCCGAAAGGCCGACCCTTGCGACACCCGGCTCCGCCGCAGCGCCGGCGGCGCCGCCGCAGACAACGCCCTTGCCGGCGGGCGTGGTCGCCTTGCAGCGCGTCGCCATCAACGATCCGGGCGTCATTGCGCGGGGACCGGCGCTCCATGGACTTATGCCCGCGAGCTGGCGCGCCGAAGGCGGCGTCGTCGCCGCGCAGCGTCCTTGCAGCGAGCCCGCGCTCTTCGACTGGCGCGCGACCGCGCCTGACGGTCGCTCAACGGTCTCGATTTTCCCGACGGACGTCTGGCAGTGGAGCAACACGCCGATGCCCTCGGACTGCCGCAAGGGCGAGGCGGCGACGGTGCGCGACTATCTTGCCGCCCGCATCGCGGCGGTTCATCCGGGCGCGCGCGTTCTCGACTTTCGCGATCGCCCGGATTTTGCGGCAGGCGCGCGCGAAGCGGCCGCGATCGCCGAACGCGGCTTTAACGCGGCGATGGGCGGCATGAGCCGAACGGACGTCAAGGTCGAGGGCGGCGAGGCGCTTTATGCGTTCACGGACGAAGACGGCGAAAAGCGCGGCCTGATGAGCGCCATCGCGATCTTCTACCTGTCCGAAGCGGCAAACCCCTTGGCCGGCTCCCCGGAGTTCGACGCGATTTTGCGCGGCGAGCCGTTCCGCACGGTCATCGGTTCGACGCTCGGGACGTTTTCAGCGACAGCGCCGGCGGGGGCGCTCGATCTTGAAATGGCCGAGGCCGTCCGGCGCAGCTTCACGCCGGATCCGCAATGGCTGCGCGCCTATTTCGCGCTCAAGAGCGCGCTCGGGAATATTGAGGCGGAAGGCGTCAAGGACCGCGCGGCGATCATTGTCGCCGGGGGCGCCGCGGCGACGAAGAGCAATATCGCCGCGTTCGAGGCGATGGCGGGCGCTTCAATCGCCAACAGCAACGCCGCGACCGGCGCCGCGCGGCCAGAGGGCGGCGCTTTCCCCGGAGACGCTTCCGGCGACCGCATGCAGCGCGAATCGATAGAGGCGATCCGCGGCGTCGAAACCTTTCATGACCCGGTCGGCGGCGTCAACGTGCAGCTTGATGCGGCCTACGATCATGCCTGGCGGGTCAATAATCAGGACACGTATATTCTGACCAAGGACCCGAATTTCAACCCGGGTCTCTACGGCATTGAAGCGACGCAGATGGGAGCGGTCCGATGATCGCCGTTCTCTTCGTCGCCGCGGCGCTCGCCGCGGCGAAGTCCCCGCGCGAGTCATGCGCCGGCGACGGCGCGCCGCCGGGGGCCGTCGCGATGAAGGAATTCGCAATTCCGGACGCGGCGCTGTCAGCGCCAGGCCGGCCGTTTCCCTATATTTCCGTGCTCGCGCCGGCCGACTGGAAAGCCGAGGGCGCGCTCGATCCGCGGGCGGGCGATCCCTGCGGCCTTCGCCATGCGCTTCGCTGGCGCGCGGCCTCGCCCGACGGCCTCGCGACGATCGCGATTCTGCCCGACGAATCGTGGTTCGCATCCCGCCACGAGACCCAGTTTTCAAGCTGCCCG
>JACADX010000237.1 GCA_013389125.1 Parvularculaceae bacterium
CTCCCGGCTCGTCGGGGAGCAAGGCTCGGTCGTCGGCGTCGACTTCACGCCGGAACAGCTCGCCGTCGCGTACGGCGCGAAGGACTGGTGCCGCGAGCAATACGGCATTGCGCGCTCCAGACCCGATTTCCCCGGGGGCGACATTGAGCGCCTCGGCCCGCGCGGCGAGCGCCTTTGCGTTGTCAGCGAGCGATGGGACCTCGGGGTTCCTCGCGCTGGAAATCGAAAATGTGCGATGCAACCACGGCGGCAAAGGATAGCGAACGCTTTTGCATGAAGCATCTCTTTTGCTGCGATGCAACAGGAGAAAGTCGCGCCGTTATCTTGATTGACGCGCCATTATCGCCGGCGCCGCCATATTCTCGTCGCGGGGCTTTAATTCTGGTCGCAACGGGTCAAGCCCTTGCAAAATATGGAAATCGGCGCAGTGTGCCGCCCCGCTAGCGGGCTTGGGGATTGAAGGGTCGCTACAGAATGCCCGGCGGAAGGCGGCTGTCCGAGACGGCCGCCGGCGCGACGCCCGGGCCCTTTTTGTAAGTCGCATCGCCGCTTTCGGCGGGAGGGAAATACGGAATGTCTTCGGATACGACCAAACCGGCCGTTGAAACGCGCCCGGCTTTCGTGAGCGGTTTCATCCGGCGAAAGTCGATCGAGCAGATGCAACGGGAATATGAGGGCGGCGAGCTGAAACGCTCGCTTGGACCCTGGAACCTCATTCTCCTTGGCATTGGCTGCATTATCGGCACGGGCATTTTCGTCCTGACCGGACGCGCCGCGGCGGAGTATGCCGGGCCGGGCATCATGGTCTCGTTTATCATCACCGGGACGCTTTGCGCGCTGGTTGCGCTTTGCTACGCCGAACTTGCGTCGGTGCTGCCGGTATCGGGATCGGCTTATTCCTACTCTTACGCCTCGATGGGCGAGTTTGTCGCCTGGGTGATGGGCCTTCTCCTCGTCCTTGAGTACGGCCTTGCGGCTTCGACCGTCGCCGCGGGCTGGTCAGGCTATGTCGTCAGTTTCCTCCATGACCTTGGAATAAACATCCCCGCGCAGCTTACTGCGGCGCCCGGGACCGTGGTCGGGGCGCTCGTTGACGGATCCTTCATGGCGGCGACCGCTTTCCCGGAAGGCGTCGCGCCGATCGGATCGACGCCCGTCGTCGCCAATTTCAACCTTCCGGCGCTGATCGGCATTTCCGCCGTCACCGTCTTGCTCGTGGTCGGCATCAATGAGTCAGCGACCGTCAACAACATCATCGTGTTCATCAAGGTCGGGGTCGTCGTCGCGTTCATTGCGATCGGCATGCTCTATGTGAATTTCGACAACTGGACGCCGCTCATTCCCGAACGCGTCTCGATCGGCGCGGACGGAATCGCCGTGCCGGCGCCGTCTGAGGGCGGCTTCTGGGGCGAACTCAAAGACGCATTCGTCGCCATCCTTACGGGCGACAACTCGAACCGCTACGGCATCGGCGGCGTCATTCACGCCGCGGCGATCATTTTCTTCGCCTATATCGGTTTTGAAGCGGTCTCGACCGCCGGCGCGGAAGCCAAGAATCCCGCTCGCGACATGCCGATCGGGATCCTCGGATCGCTGATCATCTGCACGATCCTCTATATCCTGACGGCGGGCGTCCTTGTCGGCATCGTTCCTTACGCCCGCCTTGACAATCCGGCGCCGATCGCGCTCGCGGTCAACGAGATCGGCCTTCCGTGGTTCGCCATGCTGATCAAGATCGGCGCAATTGCGGGCCTGTCGTCAGTCATGCTCGTTCTCTGCTACGGGCAGACGCGCATCTTCTATTCGATGGCGCGCGATGGACTGTTGCCGCCCTTCTTCTCGACGGTCCACAAGTCGTTCAAGACCCCGTGGATCAATACGCTGATCGTCGGCCTCCTCGCCGGTTCGGGCGCGGCGTTCATGTCGCTTGACGCGCTTTCGGAACTTACGAATGTCGGCACGCTCGCCGCATTCATGATCGTGTGCATGACGGTGCTTTATTTGCGCATCACGGCGCCGAAGCTGCCGCGTCCGTTCCGCGCGCCCTTGGGGCCGGTGACGCCGATTCTCGGAGCGGCGCTTTGCCTCTTGCTGCTCATGACCTTGATGACGAACCCGCACACGCGCGACTTTTTCATCAAATACGTGGTCGTCGGCCTCGCTGTGTACTTCCTGTACGGCTTCTGGTTCTCGAAGCTCGGCAAGGAAAACGGCAGGAAAGCCTAGTCCCTGCTCTCAAACCGCCGGGCGGCGATAAGGATAATCGCCGCCCATGCGGCGCCGAAAGACAATCCGCCGACGACGTCGGTCGGATAGTGAACGCCGAGATAGACGCGGCTCGCGCCGACCATAAGCGCGAGCGCGACGGCGACGAAGAACACGTAATTGCGAACAGCCCTGTCTTTCGTCTCGCGCGCGACGAGCGCCGCCAGCGTCAGAAAGATCGCCGCAGCGCTCGCCGAATGGCCGCTCGGGAAGGACGCGCTCGTCGTCTCGACAAGATGCGGCAGGAAATCCGGCCGCGCGCGCCCGAACGCCGCCTTCAAGGAATTGACGACCATCGACTGTCCGAGCGCGGCGACTAGAAGGATCGCCAGCGACGCCCCTTCCCGCTTCAGGACGAAGTAACCGCTAAGGACGATGACCATCAGCGTCAGCACCGGCGTGCCGCCGAGTTCGGTCGCCGCGCGCGCCGCGCCGAGGAGCCAGCAAGGACCGATCGGCGTCGCGGGATCTCCGGCCCGCCGCAGCGACGACAGGATTTCCTTGTCGAAAGCGAGCGGATCGCCGCGCAAGGCGAGCGCCGCCATCAACGCAAAGAGCGCAGCGCCGCCTGCGGCCGCGGATAGCAGCAACATTGATCCGCCGGCCTTTGGTTTCTCGCCGGCCACTCTTCTATCCGGCGATTACGCGCATGATCTGGCCCGCGAACCAGCCGCCGAACGTGCCGACGATGTAGCCGAGGACCGCGAGAAGGACGCCGACGGGAGCAAGCGAGGGATGAAACGCGGCCGCGACGACGGGCGCCGAGGCGGCGCCGCCGATATTCGCCTGGCTCCCGACCGCGAGGAAGAAGACCGGCGCGCGGATGAGCTTCGCGACGAGGATCATCAACCCGGCATGGAACGATATCCAGAGTGCGCCAATGAGAAAGAACGCCGGCGTCGCAAACAGCGCCGCGATGTTCATGTTAAGGCCGACCGTCGCGATCAGGAAATAGATCATGACCGAGCCGATCTTCGTCGCGCCCGCGCCCTGCAGTTTCCTGACCGGCGTAAAGCTCAGCGCGACGCCGATCGCCGTTGCGACGACAACGATCCAGAAGAAGCTGGAATGCAGGCTGAACTGCGCGGCGCCCGGCAGGTTTTCCTTGAACCACGGCGTTAGGAAATCGGCGGCGAAATGCGCAGCGCCCGTCGCGCCGAAAGCGAAGGCGAGTATGACCATGAGATCCCGGAGCGACGGATTGCGAGTATTCGCCGCTTCATAGGCTTCGGCCTTCCGCCGCACCTCATCGACGGCGGAGCCGTCAGCCTTCAGCCAGCGGTCCATCGCTTCGCGCTTCGCGGCGAATGTGAGAAGGATCGCCATCCAGATGTTGGCGACGATGACGTCGACGGCGACCCAGATCGAAAACGCGTTCGGACCAACTTCGTAAATCTCGCGCAGCGCCGTCTGGTTCGCCGACCCGCCGATCCAGCTTCC
>JACADX010000088.1 GCA_013389125.1 Parvularculaceae bacterium
ATCGCCGGCGTCGTCGTCGCCGCGCCGCTCGCGATCACCGCCTATATTGTCTACTGGTTCGTCACTGGCCCGATGAGGAATCTCGACCTCTTCGTGCGCAACATGCTGCCGGCGGGCGACAGCCGCCTTGAAACCATCACGCACGCGATTCCGGGCTTTGGCGTCCTCGTCGCCATCGCGGCGATTCTGGTTCTCGGCGCCTTCACCAAAAACTTTGTCGGTCGCGCGCTCATCCGCACTGGCGAGAGATTTCTCGACCGGATGCCGGTTATCCGAAACCTGCACCGCTTTTTCAAGAACGTGTTCGAGACGGCGCTGCAAAAGTCCGCGCGCTCGTTCAAGGAAGTCGGCCTCATTGAGTATCCGCGCAAGGGGCTGTGGGCTTTGGCCTTTGTTATCGGCGAGGCGCAAGGCGAGGTGCGGTACAGGCTGAGCGACAAGGACCTCATGGGCGTCTTTGTGCCGACGGTGCCGAACCCGACGTCGGGGTTCCTAATTTACGTGCCGCGCGCGGATTTCACGCCGCTTGCAATGTCGATCGAGGACGCCGCTAAAGTCGTCTTCTCGCTTGGTCTCGTTGTTCCGGAGTTTTCCGCGCCCGAGGACGCCGTGAAAAAGCTTGAAAAAATGGCCGAGGAAGCCGCGCAAGAACGCCGAACGCTGCTGTCGCGCTTTGCCGGGCGCAAGACTGACGCTTAAGAATAAGCCGAATTCCGTCGCTCATCCGGCCCTTATGAGTTTCACCGCTTCGTCGCGGCTGAAAAGATAAAGCAGGATACGGAGCGCCTCGCCGCGCGGCGACCGCAGTTCGGGATCCTTTTCGACAATCAAAGCGGCGTCGTCGCGCGCTGCGAGCAACAGTTCTCCGTGAACGGCGTAATCGGCGAAATGCAGCTTCGGGAATCCCGATTGGGCGGACCCCAGAAAATCGCCCGCGCCGCGAAGGCGCAGGTCTTCTTCGGCGATGCGAAATCCGTCTTGCGTCTCGCGAAGGACCCGAAGGCGAGCGTCGGCGTTCTCCGAAAGCGGCCCTTTGTAAAGGAGGATGCAGGTCCCGGGCTTGGCGCCGCGCCCAACGCGCCCGCGCAGCTGGTGAAGCTGCGCAAGGCCGAAACGTTCCGCATGCTCGATCACCATGACGACAGCGTTTGGAGCGTCGACGCCGACCTCGATCACCGTTGTTGCAATCAGCACCAAAAGCTCGCCGCGATGGAACTTCTCCATGACGGCGTCCTTTTCCGCGGCGGACATCCGTCCATGGACGAGCCCCACAGTCTCGCCGAAAGAGCCGTGGAGGTGGCGAAATCTTTCGTCGGCGGCGGTCAGCGGCGTCAGTTCCGATTCCTCGACAAGCGGGCAGACCCAGTAGACCTGATCGCGGCGCTGGATAACGCGCGAAACCGCGTCGACGACGTCATCGAGCCGTTCGAACGGAATGGCCCGCGTATCGACCGGCTTGCGTCCCGGCGGCTTTTCGCGGATCGCCGTCGCATCCATGTCGCCGTAGACGGTGAGGGCGAGGGTGCGCGGAATCGGCGTCGCCGTCATGACGAGAAGGTCGGCGCGCCAGCCTTTTGCGGCGAGCGCGGCGCGCTGCTCGACGCCGAAGCGATGCTGCTCATCGATGATGACGAGGCCAAGATCGGCGAAGGCGACGTCATCCTGGATGAGCGCATGCGTGCCGATGAGGAATCCAATGTCGCGGCTCTTGAGACGGTTAAGCTTCTCGCGGCGGGACTGTCCCTTGTCGCGCCCGGTCAATATTTCGATGCGGACGCCGATCTTCTCCGCCAGCGGCGCCAGCGTCTCCAAATGCTGGCGCGCGAGAATCTCGGTCGGCGCGAGCAGGGCCGTCTGCGCGCCCGCTTCGATGACGGAAAGCGCCGACAAAAATGCGACGATCGTCTTGCCGGATCCGACATCGCCCGGGATGAGCCGGACCATGCGGTCGCCGGCGGCGAGATCGGCGTCTATTTCCTGAAGCGCTTCGGATTGCGCTTTTGTCAGTTTCCACGGCAACGCCGCGATCGCCTTGGCCCGAAGGGCGCCTGGCGGCGCGAAACGCCGGCCGGCGGCCTTCTTCCGCGCGCGGCGGATGAGCGCCAATGCAAGCTGGTTGGCGAGAAGCTCGTCATAGGCGAGGCGCAGGATGGCCGGCGTTGACGGCGAGAGGTCCGACGACGACTGTGGCGCGTGAGCGTCGCGGATCGCGTCATTCCATGAGGGGAAGCGGTTCCTTTTCAGCCACGCCTCGTCATGCCACTCCGGAAGTTTCGGCGCACGCGCCAGCGCTTCCCTGACGGCCTTGCGCATGACCGAGGGCGGAAGTCCGGCGGTCAGCGGATAGACAGGCTCGAACAGCGGCAGGCCGTCCGCCGCGTCGGGATCGACAATATGATCCGGGTGCGCCATTTGGCGCGAGCCGCCGTAATCGTCAACGCGGCCCGAGATGATCCGGCGCGCCCCTTCCGGCAGGGCCCTCGCGAGATAGTCGGAGCGAGCGTGGAAGAAAACGAGCGTGATGAAGCCGGTTTCGTCCGAACAGATGACCTTGTAGGGGAGGCGCTTGATCGCCGGCGGGTGATGCTTGTCGACGCGGACATCGATCGTCGCCAAGGATCCCGCCTCAATGTCGGCGATTTTCGGTCGCCGGCTTCGGTCGATGACGCCGTGTGGGCGCGTGAACAGCAGATCAATGACGCGAGGACCAGCCGTTTTCGTCACGAGGGCGGCAAGGCGCGGACCGACGCCTTTGAGCGACGTGACGTCGGCGAAGAGGGGGTTGAGGATGGACGGCCGCATGACGCGTTTATCTTCCGGTTTTGAGGGTTTGTCTAAACGCCGGCGTGCGCGGTAAGAAGCGTGATGAACTCTGCGCAGCTTGACGTGCGTCGCCGGAAACTTCTGCACCGCGCCCGCTATCGCGGCTTTAAGGAAGCTGACTTCCTTATCGGCGGCTTCGCCGAGAGCGCGCTTGCCTCGATGGACGAACGGGAGCTGGACGCCTTTGAGGCGCTTATCGGCGAGAGCGATCATGACATTTGCGCCTGGATTGTCGGCGGCGACGAACCGCCCGCCTGGATCGACAGGGCGCTTATCGCGAGGCTGCGCGCGTTCGACGCCGCGGCGGCTTTAAAGAAGCGATGAGGCTTGCGCGCGGCCGCGTCGGCGAGTAGCACCGCATCAAATCCATATGAACGCCGCCGTCGAATCTGACGGCGGCGTGTTTTTCCATGGGCGAAGAGGAACTCCTGTCATGTCGTTGTCGTCCGGCGTTGCGAAGATCGGCGGTCATGAGGCATGGAAAAGCGATGCGAGCTTTCCCGTCTATGACGCGCCGGAGGGCGCAGATGCGATGGCGGTCGCGGAAGCGGCGGCGGCGCGGGGCGATCTTGTCGTTTACATCGCGCGCGACGCGGCGCGCGCCGCTGACATGGCGCCGGCTCTAGGGTTCTTCGCGCCGGACATTCCATTGATCGAGTTCCCTGCCTGGGATTGTCTTCCCTATGACCGCGTGTCGCCATCGGCGCCGATTCTCGCTGCGCGCATGGCGGCGATGTCGCTGCTTGCCGGGCGGAGCGGCGCAAGGCCCTTAATCGTCGTTACGACGGTTAGCGCCGCAACCCAAAGGACGCCGCCGCGAAGCCTTGTCGAGGCGTCCGTCTTCACCGCCGCTCCCGGTGAAGTCGTGGGGACGGAAAGGCTTCTTTCCTACCTTGTCGCCAACGGCTATTCGCGCGCGTCAACCGTGCGCGAGGCGGGCGAATTCGCCGTCCGCGGCGGGCTTGTCGACCTTTTTCCGCCGGGCGCTGACGAACCGCTGCGGCTCGACTTCTTCGGCGACAGCCTCGAATCGATTCGCGCGTTTGATCCGGCGACGCAGCTGACGACGCGCCAGCTTGCCGAAATGCGCCTCGCCGCCGCCACCGAAGCGCTGCAGACGGAGGACACGATCGCGCGCTTTCGTGCGAATTTCCGCGGCCTGTTCGGCGCCGCGAGCGACGATCCCGTCTACGAGGCGGTCAGCGAAGGCCGAAAGCACGCCGGCATGGAGCATTGGCTGCCGCTCTTTTACGAGCATGTCGGCGTGTTTTTCGATTACATTGAGGGCGCGCTCATTTTCATCGAGCATCTTGCGGACGAAGCCGCCGCGGACCGATTTGCGGCGATCGCAGATTATTACGCCGCGCGCGCTGAGGACCTTTCGACGCCCCGCGCAAGGAACTCCGAATTCGCGGCGCCGGCCTATCGTCCCTTGAAACCCGACGCGCTTTATCTCACCGCGGAGGAATGGGCTGAACATCTTAGCCGCGCGCCATTGCGGCGCCTCACGCCCTTTGCCGCCCCGCTTGCCGGAGAGGGCGGTCTCGGTCGGACGTTCTCGTTCGGCGCGAAGACAGGAAGAACCTTCGCCGCGGAGCGAGCCGCCGAAAAAGTCAATGTCTTCGACGCCGTTCGCGGGCACATCGACGATCTCCGGCGCGCGGGAAAGCGCGTCTTCATCGCTTGCTGGACCGAAGGGTCTGCCGATCGGATGCGCGCCGTGCTCGCGGAACACGGACTAGACGGACTTGAGCACTTCGAAAGCTGGCGTGCGGCGCAATCGTCCGGCGCCGCGGTCGCGACGATCCGCCTTGGCCTCGAATCCGGATTTACGACGAACGGCGCCGCCTTCATATCCGAACAGGACATTCTCGGCGACCGCCTCGTGCGTCGGGGGCGACGAAAGCGGGCGGAGAATTTTCTCACCGAGGCGTCGAGCCTTTCCGTCGGCGACCTCGTCGTTCATGTCGATCACGGCGTCGCGCGCTACGCGGGTCTTAAAACCCTCGACGTCGCCGGCGCGCCGCATGACTGCCTGCAGCTCGAATACGCCGGCGGCGACAAGCTGTTTCTACCGGTTGAAAACATCGATCTGCTGTCGCGCTTCGGTTCGGACGACCCGAACGCCGCGCTCGATCGGCTCGGCGGGCAGAGCTGGCAGAGCCGGAAGGCGCGCATTCGCGCGCGGGTCAGGATGATGGCGGAGCAGCTGATCGCCATCGCCGCAAAACGCGAAATGAAAGCGACGGATTCGATTGCCGCTCCGGACGGCGTTTATGACGAGTTCTGCGCGCGCTTTCCCTACGCCGAGACTGAAGACCAGGAAAACGCGATCGCCGACGTCATGGAGGATCTCGCTCGCGGCCGGCCGATGGATCGTCTCATCTGCGGCGATGTCGGATTCGGAAAAACGGAAGTCGCCCTCCGGGCGGCGTTCGTGGTCGCAATGACGGGCCGCCAAGTTGCAATGATCGCGCCGACGACATTGCTGGCGCGCCAGCATCTCAAGAACTTTACGGAACGATTCAAAGGATTCCCGCTGCGGATCGCGGGACTTTCCCGCCTCATTTCCGCAGCGGACGCGGCGAAGGCGAAGGCCGGGATCCAGGACGGCACGGTCGACATCGCCGTCGGCACGCATGCGCTCCTTTCAAAACAGGTCGCCTTCAAGGACCTCGGCTTGGTGATCGTCGATGAGGAGCAGCATTTCGGCGTCAAGCACAAGGAACGCCTCAAGGAATTCCGCGCCGACACGCATGTGCTGACGCTGACGGCGACGCCGATACCGAGAACCCTGCAGTTGGCGATGAGTGGGATTCGCGATCTGTCGCTCATCGCGACGCCGCCGATCGACCGCCTTGCGGTGCGGACAAGCGTCGGCCCCTTCGATCCCGTCATCGCGCGCGAGATGATCCTGCGCGAACATTATCGCGGCGGGCAGAGTTTCTATGTCGCGCCCCGTATCGCCGATCTCGACGGCGTCGCGGAATTTCTGACCGAATCCGTTCCGGAGGTCCGCTACAAGATCGCGCACGGACAGATGCCGGGCGGCGAGCTTGAGGACATCATGAACGCTTTCTATGATGGCAAGTTCGACGTCCTCGTGTCGACGTCAATCGTCGAATCCGGCCTCGACATCCCGACGGCGAACACCCTTATTGTTCATCATGCGGACCGCTTCGGCCTGGCGCAGCTCTATCAGCTCCGCGGGAGGGTGGGGCGAGCGAAGCTTCGGGCCTACGCTTACCTGACGACTTCGCCCCGGAAGTCGTTGACCGCGGCCGCGGAGCGAAGGCTCAAGGTCATGCAGTCGCTCGACACGCTCGGCGCCGGCTTCACGCTCGCCTCGCACGATCTCGACATCCGGGGCGCCGGCAATCTCCTCGGCGAGGAGCAGTCCGGACAGGTAAAGGAAGTCGGCGTCGAGCTTTATCAGCACATGCTTGAGGAGGCGGTCGCCGAACTCAGGGAAGGCGGCGCGGACGACGCTGGACAGTGGTCGCCGCAGATCAATATCGGCATCGCAGTGTTGATTCCCGAAGATTATGTCGCGGACCTCAACGTCCGGATGGGACTTTATCGGCGCCTCGGCGACCTCCGCGAACAAAAGGACATCCAGGCCTTCGCGGCCGAACTCGTCGACCGTTTCGGCGCTCTGCCGAAGGAAGTCGAACAACTTCTCCAGATCGTCGAGATCAAGGA
>JACADX010000238.1 GCA_013389125.1 Parvularculaceae bacterium
ACCCGCGCCCCGCCGCGGCGGGGCGCTGATCGAACTCTTTGCCGCGGCTATTGCGCTTTCGCCCGGCCTGCCGACGCGTCCGCTAGCGCCGAGCGATAAGCGGTCGTGTCGGCGAGGATTTCGAGCGCCCGGTCAAGCTGGCAGTCGTGCGGGTCGTTCGGGATCTCCTTGCCGGCGGCGTCCTTCTCGAAATAGCACTTGAAGGGCTCGACGGCGGGCTTCGCGTCGGCCTTCGCGTCCGCCTCTTTTTTGACGTCGAGGGCGCCAGGAAGGCTCGCCTCGCTCGGGCGCTCGCCGTTCTGATCCTCGCCCGGATAGGCGATTGGCATCAGGATGTCGGGATCGATGCCGGCCGCCTGGATGGACCGCCCCGAGGGCGTATAGTACCGCGCGGTCGTCAGGCGGAGCGCGCCTTGCAGCCCGTTTTGCAGCGGAATGACCGTCTGCACGCTGCCCTTGCCGAATGAGCGCGTGCCGAGGAGCAGCCCCCGGTTGCGGTCCTGAAGGGCGCCGGCGACGATTTCCGAGGCTGACGCCGATCCTTCATTGATCAGCACAATGATGGGTTTTCCCTTGGCGAGATCGCCCGGCGTTCCCATTTCCTTCAGCGTGTCCTTCGGATTGCGGCCGCGCGTCGAAACAATTTCGCCGCCTTCAAGAAACGCGTCGGAGACAGCGACCGCCTGATCGAGAAGTCCGCCCGGATTGAAGCGCAGGTCGAGCACGTAGCCTTTCGGCCCGCCTGGAATTTCCTTATCGAGCGCTTTGATGGCCTTGACCAGGCCGTCTTCGGTCTGCTCGCTGAAATTGGTGATGCGGATGAATCCGAACTGTCCTTCGGCGCGATGCGTGACAGCCGGCACGCGGACGATGTCGCGCACGAGCTTCACCTTGAAGGCGGGCTTTTCGCGGTCGCGCACCACCGTTATTTCGACCGGCGTTCCTTTCGCGCCTTTGAGCTTGCCGATCGCGTCGTCGATCGTCATCCCCTGAACCGGTTCGCCGTCGATTTCAGTGATGAGGTCGTTCGTCTGGATTCCGGCCTTTTTCGCGGGCGTGTCGTCGATCGGCGCGACGACCTTCACGAATCCCTTGTCCGGACCTTCATTGTCCATGACGACCTGAATGCCGAGGCCGGCGAAGCTGCCGCGCGTTTGCTCCTGCATGCGGCTGAAATCGTCGGCGGTGAGATACGACGAGTGCGGATCAAGCTCCGAAAGCATGCCGTCAATCGCGCCCTTGACGAGTTTGGCGTCTTCCGGCTGTTCGACATAGTTCTGATGCACCTGTTCGAACACTTCGCCGAAGAGGTCGAGCTGTCGGAAGGTGTCCGCCGAGATCGTCGACCGGGCGAAACCCGCCGACAGAACGGCCGCCGTCACAAGCGCGCCGCCGGCCGCCGCTGCGCCGAGGGCCCCGACGGACGCGGCTCCGTGCAGCGCGGGCCTTGGGGCCTTCTTCGGCCTGCCTTTACTCGACCAATTCATGCGAACTCCTGTCATCCTTCAGCCTCAACCAACTCGCCTTATGCAAACTCAAGTCGCCGGCTCCGCCCCAGCATTGTCCGAGAGCCACAATGACGGGTTAACAGGATCGCCGTTCTTCCGGATCTCAAGATCCAGCTCGGCGTTCGCGCCAGCCATCGCAGCGACCGGCTCGCCGGCCTTCACGCTTTGGCCTTCCTCGACGAGAAAGGCCCCAACGCCCATCAACAATATATGGTAGCCTCCGCCGACGTCCAGAACGATCAGATTGCCGATCGGGCTCCAGGACCTCGCAAAAGCGATCTTCGCCTCATAGGGCGCGGTGACGATCGCTTTGTCGGACGCGGAAAATCTTAACCCTTCGAATCGCCCGCCCTCGGGCCTCCGCCCTCCAAAGCGCCCGATCACGTTCCCGACAACCGGCGGCTTGAGGGCCCCTCGCGCCGCCGAAAAGGCATGGGCCGGCTTGAAAGGTTCGGGTTTGCCGGCCCCGCGAAAGGGGGATGGCGCGCCCGGCAGGCGATGCGTCGGCGCAGGAGGCTTGATCCTCGGCGCGACGACGCGCGCAAGGCGCTCAAGACGGCCGAGAATGTCCCGAAGCGACGTCGCGCGCGCCGCGAGCGCGGCCGTTTCGCTCTGCGCTGCGGCGGCGAGCCGCGCGGCGACGCGACGTTCGCCCTGCTTCTTGGCGAGCAGTTCCGCGAGGACGCTGCGACGCGATGCAATTTCTTCGTTCGTCCTCACGGCGGCGGCGCGCTCTTCTTCAAGCGTGGCCCGCACCGCATTGAGCGCCGTCAATGAGGTCTTCAGCGCCGCCGCGCGCGCTTCAATCTGCGGCGTCACGTCAGCGAGCAGCATCGCGGTCCGCGCGGCCTTCGCGGCGTCGCCGGGGGAGACGAGGAGCGCCGGCGGACGCGCGCGCTCGATCGTCTGCAACGCGCCCAAAACGTCGCCAAGCGATTCTTGCTGGACTCGCAGCGAGGCTTCAAGCTCGGCCTCCTCGGATTGAAGTTTCGCTGTTTCGCGCGCGATCTCCTTGATCCGGCGTTCGGCGTCCTGAAGCGCGTCCGCCGTTTCAATCATCCGTCGGCGAAGCGCGGCGACTTCCTTTTCACGGTCCTTCGCTTCATCCTTAAGCCGCGCCTCCTCGGAGCGGCGCTCCTTGAGCTTGCGCTCGATTTCGGCGAGCTCGCGCTCTTGTCGCGCCGTCTGCGCCGCCGCTGGGGCGAGCGCTGCCGCGAAGGCCAGCACCGCAAGGCAAAGGAACCGCTTCATGCGCGATGATAGGGGTGACTCGCAAGGATCGTTATGGCGCGATAGATCTGCTCGACAAGCATAACCCTGACAAGGAGATGGGGGAAAGTCGCCTTGCCGAAAGCAAGCACCAGATCGGCGCTTTCAACCAGCGAGGAGGCGCAGCCGTCCGCGCCGCCGATGAGAAAGACGATTTCCGGCGCGCCGGCGTCGCGCCACGCGCCAATTCGGCGGGCCAGCGCCTCGCTTGCGAGGTTTTCGCCGCGTTCATCGAGCACGACGCGCTTGCCCTTGGCGCCGGCCGAGGCAAGCAGCGCCGACTCGCATTCCCGGCGCTGCGCGCCTTCGAGCCCCTTCGGCGCCTCGAAGTCGCGAATATCGAACGAGGCGACGCCTTGCGCGCGGCCCATTGCGCGAATCCGCCGGGCGTAATCCTCAACGAGTTCCGCTTCGGGCCCGCCGCGCAGGCGGCCGATGGCGGCGACCCCGATCCGCATGGCGGCGCTAGCTGTCCGTTCGGACCGGCGCGCGCGCCGTTTCGGACCAGATGCGCTCAAGATTGTAGAAGGCCCTCACTTCAGGCCGGAAGAGATGAACAATCACGTCTTCAGCGTCGATCAGCACCCAGTCGCAGGCCGGCGCGCCTTCGAGCCGGGCGCGCGCCATGCCGGCGTCCTTGAGGCGCTTGATGACCTTTTCCGCCATCGCTCCGACATGCCGGGCGGAGCGGCCCGAAGCGACGACCATCGCGTCCGCAATGTCTGTCTTGCCGCAAAGGTCGATCGTCACGACGTCTTCAGCCTTGTCGTTTTCAAGTTCGCTAAGGATCAGGGAAAGAATGGCGCCGCTGCGCTTTTCCGGCGAAAGACCGTCGATTTTCGACTGCTCAAGAATCGCGCTGTCCGCCGACGGCGAAACAACGTGTAGGGCGGCTCCATTTCGCGCCGCCGAGCGGTTTTCAGAAGTCAGGTCGCGTCTCCCAGTTGCCGCGGAGTCTCGCTCCGCCTTCTTAATCTAATCTTGATCGGCCCATCCGCCAACCGCTTCAGCAATAATTAACTGTCGGCGGTCGTGTCCCAGAAACAACAGATTGCGCCTCAACGCCCGCGCTTCTCCTGGGGTCGGCGCTGTCGGATCTCAGTCGAAGAGACCGGGTTCACAGTCGACTCGATGAATGTCCATGCAGGCGGGTCCATGTCGACGATTTCCGCCGCGCGTCCCGACGGAACGCGGAAAAGCGCGAGTTCTTTCGCCGTTTCGCCGGCGAGCGCGGCCTCGGCGAAGCCCGGCCGGTTAAACGCCGCGAACGGCGCGAGGCTTACGATCCGCCGCCAGTTTCTCCATCGGTGAAAATCGGCGAGACTATCGGCGCCCATCAGCCAGACGAAGCGGATTTGCGGCCAAAGATCGATCAGCGCCTCAAGCGTATCAACCGTATACTGAAGACCTTTGCGCTGCTCGAAATTCGACACGATTATGCGCGGATGATCGGCGATGCGGCGCGCCGCGGCGAGGCGTTCCTCATAGGGCGCGTAGTCGTAGCCGGCGCGCTCCTTCAGCGGGTTCCCCGGGGAGACGAGCCACCATACGGCGTCGAGCTTCAAGAGCTTCAGCGCTTCGAGCGAAATTTCGCGATGTCCTTCGTGCGCCGGGTTGAAGGAGCCGCCAAGAAGGCCGATCCGTGACGTATCGTGGCGTTGCGGAATCATCGCGCAGCGGGCCTCCCCGCGCCAGTCATGGGGCGCAAGGCGCCGTCTTTCAAGGCTCGAAGCGTTTTTTCACCTTTGACGGCTTCCCTTTCAGGGCCGGTTAA
>JACADX010000013.1 GCA_013389125.1 Parvularculaceae bacterium
GAGCGTGCCCTGATATTCGGCGATGACTTCGACCAGGAGATCGAGCGTTTCAAGGTCGAGGTCGTTCGTCGGTTCGTCAAGGACGAGAAGGTTCGACGGCCCGGCGAATGCGGCGGCGAGCGCAAGGCGCCCGCGCTCGCCGCCCGAGAGCGCGGATACCGGCGTCCGCCATTGCTCCGGCTTGAAGAGAAACTCCTGGAGATAGGTTGCAACGTGTTTCTTTTCCTCGCCGATCGTCACCCAGTCGCCGCGGCCGTCCGTGACAGCGTCGGCGACGCGGCCGGCGCCGTGAAGGCTCGCCCGCTTCTGGTCGAGCGCCACGGTCAAGACGCCGACGCCGAGCGCGACCGTTCCGCTGTCCGGGACGAGCCGTCCGGTCAGCATGTTGAGAAGCGTCGTCTTTCCGGCCCCGTTCGGACCGACGACGCCGACTCGATCGCCGCGCGCGACTTCGATTGAAAAGTCCCTGACGATCGTCCGTCCGTCAAAAGACTTCGCAATCTTGTCGGCGACGATTACCCGCTTCGCGGAGGTCGACGATTCATTGACGGCGAATGAAACCAGCCCGGGGGCGCGTTTTCGCTCGCGGCGTTCTCGCCTCAGCTCGGCGAGTTCGCGCATCCGGCGCACATTGCGCTTCCTCCGCGCCGTCACGCCGTAGCGGACCCAGCGCTCTTCCGCGACAATCTTGCGATCGAGCTTATGCGCGGCGGTTTCCTCGTCTTCGAGACTCTTGTCGCGCCACGCCTCGAAGTCCTCAAAACCGCGATCGAGGAAGCGCGTGCGCCCGCGATCGATCCAAACCGTTTCAGTCGTCAGCGATTGAAGAAAGCGCCGATCGTGGCTGATGAGGACGATCGCCGATCGCGATGCTGACAGGCGTTCTTCGAGGGCCACGATCGCCGGTAGGTCGAGATGGTTCGTCGGCTCATCAAGAAGCATGATGTCGGGGTCGGATGCGAAAATGCGCACAAGCGCCGCGCGGCGCGCTTCGCCGCCGGAGAGATTGCCGCATTTCGCTTCGGGATCGGCTCCGAGATCGGCGTATAGGCGCGCGAGCTGCGTTGTCGCGCCCGTCGGCGGCAGGCCGGCCTCGACATAGGCGCCGATCGTCTCAAAGCCCGAAAAGTCCGGCTCCTGCGGCAGATAGGCGATGGTCGCGGAAGGGTCGACGAAGCGGTTGGCGCGGTCAGCCTCGAAAAGTCCGGCCGCGATCTTGAGAAGCGTCGATTTTCCCGAGCCGTTGCGGCCGACGAGCGCGATGCGCGCCCGCGGCCCAATGACGAGGCAAGCGTCGTCAAGGAGCGCCTCGCCGCCGAAGGAAAGACGCAGCTTCTCAATAGTTAACAAGGCCGGCGCCATAGGTCGGGCGTCTACAGGCCGCGGCAGCCGCCCGCAATGCAAGGCGGACCATTAAAACCCTGTCAGCGATTCTGCGCGAGGCTCGCCCTATGGAAACGCTGGTCACCTATCTTCGCGAAACGCGAACGACGCCGAAGACATTCGCCAAGCTGATCGGCGTTGACGCCGACCGCCTCGAACGCATGCTTGAGGGGAAAGAGCCTGTCGACGCCGGGATCGCGCAGCGCATGGTGGACGCGACCGGCGGCGCGCTGATCCTTGCGGAGTTGACCGCAGATCAGGCGCGCGCCGACGTCGTTATTGACCTGCGAAACCGATTTGCGTCGGACGACGAAGAGATTGACGTCGGTCGGCTCGAGGCGATCTTGAAACCAAGCCTTGTCTCCTTGCTCGGCGGCGGCCGCAGGCGAGGCGATGATCATCTGCCAGGTCTCGCCGCCGAGGCGGCTGCGCACACTTATGTCGCGCTTTCGACCGTTACGACGCGGCGCGGGGCGGATCGCCTTGCTCAAGCTCTTCGCCCAGTCTTCGCAGAAATTCTCGCAGACTTTGAGGCGCCGGCGTCGCTGACGGCGCGCCTTGAGAAGGAAGCGCGGCGAGCGGCAGAGACTTATTTTCAGGCGCGCTCGGAAAAGCGGCGCGCGTAATCTGAACCGCATCCGAATTCGGTTTTAGCATCGCAAAGGCGCGACGTTTCGCCATCCGCCACATCGAGCGGCCAACTGCGGCCGCGTAGGCCTCTTCGCACTTGTCGGCCATTTGCCTTCCTGATCCTTGAGCGGCGTCCATGCGATGCTACTGGCGCGAACGTCGACTCACCCTAAGGTTGTGGCGTTGCTTTCCAAAGACAACCCACTTCTACTCCAAGGGAGCTAATCAATGGCTAAGGATGTTCGTAAGGAACAACTCGTACTCCTAAAATTTGAGGAAAAACTCGCGGGTCTTGCGGCTTTCGTCGCGGCGAGCGCCGCGACCGCGGCCTCTGCGGCGGACAAGCTTAACAACGGCGCAACCATGAAAGCCTACGATGACATCAGCGCGGCGCTCATTCACCTCGCGGACGTGACGTCTCAGGCTCATCAAGCGCTCCATGCCGGCGCTCTCGAAGCCGGCGCGCGCGCGCTGCAAGCCACTGGCGGCACGCCGAAAGTGTCCGCGACGGAGGCGGTTCGATCAATTCTGGGGATTGGATAGTATTTGGATCCTATGGATCGCTGCTTGCGATTGCGATCCTTGTCACGCGGATTTCGCGGTCGCATTGCCTCATTGCGGCCGCGAACGCGATTGCGCTCGGTTGGTGTGCGACCCTAATCTGGTTCTTTCCCTACGGCCGCAGCGGCGAGACTTGGGGCTACGCGGTCGTCGACGTGGCGCTCGCGGCGTTCTTCCGGCGGTTGTCGCGCGATCGCGTCATCGCGCTTCCCCTCTACTATGTTCACCTTCTCTGCATCGCTTATTACCTCGTAATGACGCTCGTCGGCGCGGAACATTGGTGGATCGCCGCGATCTCCAATCGAATATTCGAGCTCGAAATCGCGTATCTCGTCGGATGCTCGATTTTCAGGCTGCGCCGGCGCGCCAAAAGCAGGAAGGGCGCGCCGATTGCGCGCCCTGATTCCTCGGCGATGACGAGAAAGTTACGCGAAAAGCCTCGCCCAGCGCCGCGCTTCGCGCTTCTTCCAGCCGCCGCGATGCCAAGCGTCCGAGACGATCAGCGGCGCGACGCTCGTCGCCTCCGCAAAGACCATTTGTTCGTGTACGGTCGAGACCTTTCCCCAGCTCGCCGCTTCCTTCAGCGTCGATGAAGAGCATGCGCCGTCGCGAACGTCGGCGACGGTGATCTGCACCGCGTATTTATGCATTTCGACGTCGTCATGACCAAGGATCTCCGCGCAGACGACAGTGTCTTGCGCGAAGTTCTTCGGCACGCCGCCGCCGATCATGAACAGCGCAGTCGTGCCTGCCGCGATCTTGATCTCCGTGAGTTCTCGAAAGTCGCCCCCGGAGTCGATCGTTACGTAGGGCTTTTTCGCTTTTCGCCGCTCCACTTGATGCTTGACGACGCCAAAGCCCGCGGAACAGTCGGAGAAGGCCGGGACGAAAATGGGCACGCCCTTTTCATAGGCGCGCTGAATGAGCGAGTCCTTTTTCCGGGCGTTGCCGGCCGCAAGCCACTTTCCGATCTCATGAATGAATTCTCGCGACGTATAGGGGCGCGGCTCGAGCTGCTCGCAGATCGCGTAAATCGTATGATCGACGTGCTGGAGTTCCTCCTCGTCGATGTAGGTGTCGTAGATCCGGTCGATGTAAAGCGAGCGAAGCGTATTGTCGTCAGGGATTTCATTCGCTTGATAGTGCTTGAAGCCGAGCGCTTCCAGAAAATCCATGTCGATGATCGACGCGCCGGTCGCGACGATCGCGTCGGCCATGTTGTACTCGACCATGTCCCGCCAGACGTGAAGGCAGCCGCCGGCGCCGGTCGATCCCGCCATGACGAGCCAGGTTGAGCATTTCTCGTCTTCAAGCGCCATGTTGAGGATCTGCGCGGCGCGCGCGGCGTCGCGCGAGGTGAACGACATCTTTCCCCAGGCGTCGATAATCGGCCGCGCGTCAAATTTCGTAATATCGATATGTTCGACCGGGGTGGCGAGCAGCTCGGCTTTGCGATTGTCGGATTTCTTGGTCATGGGGTCGGTCCTTTCAGTCCAGTTTGACACCGGATCCGGGCCGCATCGGTTTCGACGCGCGGAGGGCCGTAACAAGCGCGGCGCAATATAGGGGCGCGCGCGCGCGCGGCAAGGGCCCGTCGGCATAGTCCTCAAATATTATCCGCAGCGAGTTCCCGTGCGGTCAGGCCGTCACGCGCCGGACGAATTCGGCGACGGAGTGTTGCGCGGCGCGGGCCTCTTCGATGTCCCAGTGCATGTGGAAGAGGTGAAACATCCCGTCAAAAACCTGCAGCGTGACGTCCGCGCCGCCGCGCCGCGCCTGTTCGGCGGTCCTGACGCTGTCGCCAAGAAAGACGTCCCGGGCTCCAACTTGGAGGAGAATCGGCGGCGAACCCGAATAGTCGCCATAGACGGGAGAGATTTCCGGGCTCTTAGGGTCGGCGTCCGGCGCATACATCGATGTCGTCGCAATCGTCGCCGAGCGAGAATCTGCGCCGAAAATCGGATCATTGCCGCGCATAGACCAGTGCGAGTCGCTGCCGGCCGCGCCGTCGAGCACGCCCGAAATCGACACGATCCCGCCGGGGAGGGGCTGGCCGCTTCGCCGCCACCGCCAGGCGCTGGCAAGGGCGAGCGCGCCGCCTGCGGAGTCGCCGACGAGGACGATCTTCGCCGGCGCGCGGCCGGCGGCGAGGAGGGCGAGATAGACCCTCTCAATCTCATCGAGCTGCGTCGGGAAGACATGTTCAGGCGCCAAGGAATAGTCGACGCCGATTGCTTCGCACCCCGATATTTCGCAGCAAGGGAGAATTGCGGCGGCGTTTGTGCGCGGCGATCCGGCGACATAGGCCCCTGCGTGCAAATAGAGAATGAGCGGCGCTTCAGGGCTGGTCCTCGAGGTTCGAAAGCGAACGCAGGCAACGCCCCCGACGTCGACGCTCGAAATGTCATAGGCGAAATCTAGCTTTGCCGTGAGGGCGGCCCAATCCGATTCGACGATTTCTCGGACAAGCCTTCTCGTCAACGGGTTACGCAAGAGCGCCGTCGGCGGATACTGTCGGCAGGCGTAAAGCGCCTGCCGCGAGGGGGCGCTTAGATGCGACCCGAATTGCTTTCGCCTTACTCCAGCCACGTCTCCCACCCACGCGGAATCAAATCGCGTCCGCCCAAGTGGACGGACGCGATGAAAACTAGCGGGCGGGTTTCGAATATTTGGTTAACGCGGCGGGCCGCATCTTAATACTGTAATATTTCTACGCCCGCGCAGTCTTCAGCGCGACGACGTTTTCGACTTCAAGCGCCTCGCCGTACATCGACATCATCGGCGCATCCTCGACGACAGCCTCGACATATTCGCCAAAGCCGTTGAACCGCGTCGCAAGCGCCGCCCCGTAAGCGCCGGTTTGCCCGAATTCGATGTAATCGCCTTCGTGAACGTCTGACGGCAAGAGGAACGGTCCCTTCAGCGTATCGATCGAATCGCAGGTCGGCCCGTAAAGGCGAAACGGCTTCAGCACCCGCCGCGGGCCCTTCTTCGCGCGAAGCAGCCGCGTCGGGTAGACAAGCCCGTCATGGGCCGCATCAAAAAGCGCGCCGTAGGCGCCGTCGTTCAAGTAAAGCGCATCGCCTTTTCTGAGTTCGACGCGAACGATGTGGCTGCCGGCCTCGGCGCAGATTGCGCGCCCCGGTTCGCACCAAAGATCAGCGTTCTCAAGGACGGGCATTGATTCAAACGCCGCGGCGATTTCCTCGATGTAGGTCCTAAGCGGCGGCGGCGAAAGCTGCGGATAGGCGACGGGAAATCCGCCGCCGACATCGACGATATCGACCGTCACTTGCGCCTGACGGATCAGATCGGAGACGATTTCCATCGCTGCGCGATAGGCCTCCGGGCGCATGCATTGCGACCCGACATGGAAGGAAACGCCGAGCTCTTCGGAAGCGGCGCGCGCTTGACGGAGCAGAAGCACGGCTTCTTGTCCTGAAGCGCCGAATTTCCCGTTCAGCTTGTGCTGGGCGTAGTCAGACGACACGGCGATACGAACGACAAGGTGAAGATCCTTGGCGCCGTTCGTCTCCTTGATGATTTTGTCGAGTTCATCGAGGCTGTCGAGCGAGAAGATGCGCGCGCCGAAGTCAAAATAGGCTTTGCGGATCGCCTGCCGCGATTTCACGGGATGCATGAAGGCGATCCGCGCGTCCGGACAGCGCGAAGCGACAGTTTCGATTTCATTGAGGGACGCTGCGTCGAAGGAACGGACGCCGGCTGCGTAAACGGCGTCAATAATCAGCGGGTGCGGGTTCGCCTTGACGGCGTAGAGCACGTCGCCCGGAAAACTGCGCACAAAGAACTCGGCCGCCTTCTTGGCGGCTCCGGGGCGCAAGCAGTGGACGGGCAATTCCGGCTGGTCCGCTAGGACCAGCGCAAGCGCAGACTGGTGTCTGTCCATTTCATGGAACCTCGCAAGTTAGTCCAACCAAGACGCCAATCTTGCGGAGAGGTCCCATGGGATTGACGAACCGCGCACATATGAGTGTTCGCCGGGTTTTGTAAAGATTTGCTGAAAGAAAATTTGCGCCGCCGATCAACGACTTGACGGAGACGGCTTGGCAGCAGCTGCGGAAGTGGGCTGCTAACATATTGTAATTGCTCCATTATTTTTCCGAAGCGCTTGCCGCGCGGGAAAGACCGCGGCAAGATTTCCGATTGTAACATCGTGACGCGCGCGAGGCTGCTCGTCGGGCGCTGATCAAGGAAGGTGCGTTGTATGAGTTCGAGGTCGCCGCTTGCCCTGCAACTGAAGGGTTACAGGCTCGCCACCGCAGAGATCTGCTATTATCTGCCGGACCATCCGAAACTTCTGCAGACCTATGTCTGGCAGGATTACGACTTGGCCCCCCGCTATCCGGAGCTCGTGCGCTTCCTCGATTTCTGGGTGCGGGAAATTGAAGGACGGCTCCATTCCGTTCGCCTGACCGGAAAGGAAGTCATCTCGGCCGCCGAGATGCGGGTCGGTACGCTGTTTCAGATCCAGTAGGCGTTAAAGGCGAGCAGCGGGCAGGTCGGGATCCGCTCGCGAGACTTTGCGGGCGCCGTGCGGCCGCCCAGAGCGGCGTGCGCTGAAGTGTGCGCGGTTCAGCGCGCAAACGCCGCGACAAACAATGACCAGAGCAAGCGCACCGATTCCGAATCATGGCGCGAAGCTCTAGGCGAAACGTCGCCTGAGCTTTTCCAGGATTTCCGCCGCAAATGTCGACAACGTGTCGTCGCGCGCGCCCATGACGACGATACGATCGCCGGGCCGGGCGAGTTCAAGAATCCGGTCACCGCAGGCCTCGCGCGTCGGAAGCGCTTCCGCCTGACCGCCGCGAAGCGTGACGCCGACGACAATGTCGCGGCTTCCGACGCTTCGATCGACCGTGCCCCCGAAATAAACCGGCTCCGGCATGAGCAGCACGTCGTCCGCGTGAAGATGCGTCACGAAACAGTCGATGAATTCTGACCTCATCTTTTTCAGCGGCCCGAAGCCGTGCGGCTGGAACATGACTACGAGGCGCCCGGGAAATTCGTGGAGCGTCTTCAAGGTAGCTGCGATCTTGTCCGGGTTGTGGCCGAAATCGTCAATGACAGTGACGCCGCCCGCCTCACCGACGAATTCAAAGCGCCGCCTTACGCCCTCGAAGGACGACAGCGCCCGAGCAGCGTCAACGAACGGGATGCCTGCCGCTGTCGCCGCTGCGATTGCTGCGAGCGCGTTTGAAACATTGTGGCGGCCGGGCGCCTTCAACGAAACCCCGATCTGTTCGCCGCCCCGATGATCGATCGCCATGAACGAAACGCCAAAGGGCGTCGGCGTAATCGCAATTGCGCCGTAATCGCCGTCGGACGCGCCGATCGAGTAGGTGAGCGCGCGCTTTGCGCGATATGCAAGGCGCGTCGTTTCGTCATTGTCGAGATTGAGGATCGCAATATCCGCCCTGGCGATGAAGTCGCCGAACAGCGTTCGCAGCTCATCCATCGTCTTATGATCTAGCGACACGTTGTTTAGAACGGAGATTTTCGGCTGATAGAGCGCAATTGTGCCGTCGCTTTCGTCAAGTTCGCTGATGAAGGCGTCGCCGCCGCCGACAAGGGCGCTTGCGAACAGCGCGCCGTCGGACGCGAAATTCCTCATGACTGCGCCGTTCATCACCGTCGGATTGCGGCCTGCGACGTGGAATATCCAGGCGATCATTGCGGTGGTCGTCGACTTTCCAGACGTGCCGGCGACGCCGATCGGCAACACCGCCGCGTTGAAGAGTTCAGCGAGCAGCGCCGCACGGCTCATACGCGGCGCGCCGAGCCGGATCGCGGCCTGAACGTCTGGCACGGTCTCCTCAACGGCGGCGGACGCAACAAGGGTCTGATCGCGACTCGTCAAACCGGACCCATCCTGGGGGAAGAGGTCAATGCCTCGCGCCCGCAGGTAATCAAACTTCGGAGCGGTCCGGCCCTGGTCGAGCGCGCGGTCCGATCCGGAGACGGCATGGCCCCTGGCGGCGAGTATAAGCGCCAGCGGCAGCATGCCGCTGCCGCCGATCCCGCAGAGAAAATATTGACGCTTTTCACCCATCCTTGAAGGACCCTAAAACAGTTTTCCGAACAACATCTTATTAGAGGGATGAGTCAACGCCATGGCGAGAGCCGCCCGATCGATTGCTGTCGTCGCCCCGGCGAACCGGCTCGCGCCCGAAGCGGCTGAGAAAGTCGCCAGCCTTGCCCGCGCCGCCTTTGGCGAGGGCCTCAGGCTGCATTTCCATCCGCAGTGCTTTCTTTCATCCGGCCACTTCGCCGGCCCTGATGAAGCGCGATCGGCCGCATTTCTCGAAGTCGCCAACAATCCCGCCTATCACGCCGTGTGGTTTGCGCGCGGAGGCTACGGCGCCTGCCGGCTTGATGACGCCCTATTCGGCAAGCTCAATCGCGCCGCGCATGTGAAGGACTATCTCGGCTACAGCGACATGGGCGTCATTCTCGGCCGCCTTGCCCGCGAGGGCGTCGGACGGTCCGCCCACGGACCGATGCCGACGGACGTCAGCCGTCCGGGCGGCGAGGCCGCCGTGCTCCGCGCGCTCGCCTGGCTGGTCGACCGCGACGCCACGGCGCTTGAGCCGAATTGGCGCGCCGACGCTCCCGCCTATGCGTTCAATCTCACCGTGCTCAGCAATCTGCTGGGGACGCGATCGGAACCGAACTTCAAAGGCGCCGTCCTGATGATTGAAGATGTCGCCGAGCATTTATATCGAACCGATCGCGCGATGTTTCACGTCACGTCGAGTGATAACGTGCGTCGCTGCGCCGGCTTGCGCCTCGGGCGCTTCAGCAAGATACCGGAAAACGATCCGCCGTTTGAAATGACGGTCCGCGAGATTGTCGAATTCTGGTGCCAGCGCGCCGGGATTCGATTTCTGGGCGAGGCGGATGTCGGTCATGACGCCGACAACAAGATCGTTCCATTTCCGACGTCAATCGCATTGACCTCCTGATATGGGACAAATTCCACATTGCAGCGCATGCGGCCGAACGACGACCTTCTTGCACGGCGCAGTCGGGTTTGGCGGCATTGACCCCTTTGGCGAGGGCGCCCAGTGTGCGCGCGCTATCGCGGCGACGGGAGACTGGACTTGATTTTCGGCCTCGACGCATTTGCGCCGTTTATC
>JACADX010000130.1 GCA_013389125.1 Parvularculaceae bacterium
CCCCTCGCCGAGCGAGGTCTTCGGCGACCAGCCGAGAGCCTTCAGCTTCTCGATCGACAGGAGCTTCCTCGGCGCGCCGTCGGGTTTCGAGAGGTCCTTCCTCAGCTCGCCAGTCAACCCGACCGTCTTCATCACCATTCTCGCGAGCGTTTCGATCGTGACATCGGAGCCGACGCCGACATTGATGGGTTGCGAATCGGAATAGCGAATCATGATGTGGACGAGCGCGTCCGCGCAGTCGTCGACATGCATGAACTCGCGATAGGGCGCGCCGGTGCCCCAGATCTCGAAATCGCTTCGGCCGGCGAGCTTCGCCTTGTGCGCGCGCTGGAGCATGCCGGGGATGACATGACTGCTCTCGGGATGAAAGTTGTCGCCGGGGCCGTAAAGGTTGGTCGGCATTGCGGAAATGAAGTCGCAGCCGTGCTGGCGGCGATACGCCTCGCAAAGCTTCACGCCGGCGATCTTGGCGACCGCGTACCATTCATTGGTCGGCTCGAGCGCGCCGGTCAGCAATGCGTCTTCCGTCATCGGCTGCTGCGCGAGCCGCGGGTAGATGCAGGACGACCCGAGAAACAGCAGCTTCTCGACTTGAACTTCATAAGCGGCGTGAATGACATTCGCCGCGATCATCAGATTGTCGTAAAGGAAATCAGCTGGACGCGTCGAATTAGCGAGTATTCCGCCGACTTTCGCCGCCGGCAGGAACACCGCATGCGGTCGGCTGGCGCTCATCCATCGGCGAACGGCCGCCTGATCCCGCAGGTCGAGCTCTTCGCGCGCCGCGGTCAGGAGAGCGCCGCAATCTTCGGACTGGAGGCGGCGGATGAGCGCGGAGCCCACCATGCCGCGATGTCCGGCGACAAAGACGCGCTTGCCGGAGAGTTCATATGGTAGCGTGAACGACATCAGCGGAATGCGCCCGAATCAACTTCCGCGAGGTCTTCGAGCACCATTTCCTCGACGAGGCTTTGAAATGAAGTCTTGTGCGTCCAGCCGAGCGCCCGGCGGGCCTTCGAGGCGTCCGCCTGAAGAATGTCGACCTCGGTCGGGCGGAAATAGCGCGGGTCGATTCGGACAAGAACGGCGCCGCTTTTCCTATCAACGCCGACCTCGTCGCCGCCCTTTCCGCGCCAATCGAGCGAAACGCCGACAATGCCGAATGCGCGCTCGACAAATTCGCGCACCGAGCGGCATTCCCCGGTGCCGAGCACATAGTCTCCCGGCGATTGCTGCTGAAGCATCAGCCACATGCCCTCGACGAAGTCGCGCGCATGACCCCAGTCGCGTTTGGCTTCAAGATTGCCGAGGAAAAGCTCCTTCTGTCGGCCGCGAACGATGCGCGCGACGGCGCGCGTGATTTTCCTCGTTACGAAAGTCTCGCCGCGCACGGGGCTTTCGTGATTGAAGAGAATTCCATTCGAACCGTGAACGCCATAGGCTTCGCGATAGTTCACCGTGATCCAATAGGCGTAGAGTTTCGCCGCCGCGTAAGGGCTGCGCGGGTAGAATGGCGTGTCTTCGTTCTGCGGAATTTCGCGCGCCTTGCCGTAAAGTTCCGATGTCGAAGCCTGGTAGAAGCGGGATTTTCCTTCGAGGCCGAGGATGCGAATCGCTTCAAGGAGGCGCAGCGCTCCCATCGCGTCCGAGTTCGCCGTGTACTCCGGCGTCTCGAAACTGACCTGAACATGCGATTGCGCTCCGAGATTGTAGATCTCGTCTGGCTGCGTTTCCTGTACGAGGCGAATGACATTCGTTGAGTCCGTCAGATCGCCGTAGTGGAGAAAGAGGCGCGCATCCGGATCATGGAAGTCGGCGTAAATGTCGTCGATACGGCCGGTATTGAAGGACGACGAGCGCCGCTTGACGCCGTGCACGATGTAATCCTTGTCGAGGAGCAGGCGCGCAAGATAGCTGCCGTCTTGACCGGTGACGCCGGTGATCAACGCAACCTTGGCCATCTTGAGGTTCCCTTGCGCCCGTGCGGCTCTTTCCTAATCGACCCGCAGGCTAATTCAACGCCCCGTCGGCGCCGTCACGCGATCCGGATCGACTGGAGCCGCGCTGATCCGCCGGAATCTGCGCGAAACCGGACGATTGGCGCCTCGCCGGGTCGCACGGAAAGGGGCATCTCGATCGCCGCGGAGGCTTCGACCTCTAGCTGTTGTCCGCTGGCGGAAACAAGGACCGCCGGACCTTCGACCTTGAGCCGTATCTGAAGCGAATGCGACGGACCGCGCCCGTAGTAGGCGATCGGAATGCTCGCCTCGCCTGCGATCTCGCCGTTGCGGCCGAGACCATGAATGGTCCTGAGGCCCCTCATCGACCGCATCGCATCCGCGACGCGGTTCGGCGCGGCGTATTCGAGAACGTGATGAAGACCGAATCCGATGCGGCTCTTGAGCCGGCGCAGAGGCGGATTATTCGCATCGATAATTCGATTCAGCTCCTTTCGCCTTTTTGGGCCGAACCCGCCGGTCTTCGCTTCCCTGCTCCACAGGACGCGGGAGAACACATCGTCGGTCGATCGAAACCTCGCGCCGCTCTTCCAGAGCCGGGTCCAGAGGTCCCAGTCCATCGTGTAATGAAGCGACGCGTCAAGCCCGCCCGCCGCCTCGCAGGCGGCGCTCTTAAAAAAGCAGGAGGGCTGGGAAATGATGCAGCCTGAGAGAATCGCGGCGCTCGGCGGCTCGACCGCCCAGTGATAGCCGACAACCTCGTTATCGTCATTGATGATGACGCTGTTTCCATAGAAGACGTCCGTATCGGGATTTTCGCGGAAATGCGCGACGACCGCCGCGAGCGCGCCCGGATAAAGGGCGTCGTCGGCGTTAAGCCAGCCGACGATCTCGCCCGGCGCCTTTTCCCATCCCTCGAGAATGGCGGCGGTCTGGCCGCTGTCGGGGCCGGTCCGACGATAGAAGATGAGACGGGCGAACTCGTCGATCAGCGTCGCGGTTCGCGCGTCCCCGGAAGCGTCCATCACGGAAATTATCGGCTGGGGCGACTGAACGGCGAGGCTGGCGAGACAGTCGCGCAGGAGCGGATGATAGGCCCCGATAGGGACCGCGATTGAAATCGTCGGCGTCATCGTCTTCCGCGCCAAAGGAAATCGCCGCCGGCTTCAGGCCGTTCGGCGGTTCATCGCGTATCGGATAGAGGGGTGCGGAGCAAGGCTTGCACCGCGCGCAATCCCTGGATCATCGCGCGAAGCTCTAGCCGAAGGCGAAGTCGTTGGCGTTGAGCTGCGAGACGAGGACGCCTTCAAGAACAATAACGACGCCATTGCCGAAGTTGATCGTCGTATTGACGCCGTTGTCGGTCGCGGCGGCGAGGACCTCGCCGAATGTATCGAAACTCGCGCCAAAGCCGACAAGGCGGATCGTGTCCGCGACCGCCGCGCCGGCGGCGAAATCGCGGATCGTATCCGTTCCGGCCCCGAGCTGGAAGGTGAAGACGTCATTATCGGCGCCGCCGATCAGCGTATCGTTGCCGGCCCCGCCGATCATGGTGTCAAAACCGACGCCGCCGTTAAGGCTGTCCGCGCCGTTTCCGCCTTCGACGGAATCGCCGCCGCCGCCGCCGTCGACGACGTCGTCGCCGTCATCGCCGAAGATCCGGTCTTGGCCGCTTTGGCCGATAAGAAGGTCGTTCTCCGTGCCGCCGCGCATCGTGTCATTGCCGACGCCTCCGATCAGCGTGTCGGCGGTTTCGCCGCCGGAGAGCGAGTCCGCGTCGTCGCCGCCGAGGATATAGTCAAAGCCCTTGCCGCCATCGATCGTATCGAGTCCGATGCTGCCGGACAGAATGTCATTGCCGTTGCCGCCGAGGATGCTGTCATCTCCGGAAGCGCTGTAAACGCTGTCGTTGTTTGCGCCACCGTCGATTGTGTCGTTCCCGGAGCCGCTGTCGACCGTATCGTTGCCAGCGCCGCCAAGGATCGAATCCCGACCGCCGAGACCGAGAACGAAATCGGCGCCGTCGCCGCCGTCGACGGTGTCGTTGCCGTTGCCGGCGTCGATCCTGTCGTCGCCAAGTCCGCCGATCACGCGGTCGCTGCCTTCGCCGCCCTCGATCGTATCGTTGCCGGCGCCGCCGTTGACCGTGTCGCCGGTGTTAAGACCGCGCATCAGGTCAGCGCCGTTAAGGCCGCTGAGGACGTCAGCGCCCGCGCCGCCGACAATAAGATCGTCGCCGTTTGTCGCGACGCCCGCACCGACCGCTGCGCCGCCGAATACGACATAGGTCGATCCGGCGCCGTTAAGTCCCGGCGGATCGGTTCTGGTCGCGCCGATCAGGAGATCCGAAAATCCGTCATCGTTGATGTCCGCGGCGCCGACCGACGATCCGGCGACGTCGTTCGCGCCGACTCCGTTCAGCGCAAAACCCTGCCATCCCTTGAGGGCGGCGAGGTCGATCGTCGATAAGAATCCGTACTTCGATCCGAAGATCACATAGGCTTGACCTGCGTCCGAAACGCCGTTCGGGTTGGCGAAGAAGGCGCCGATGATGAGATCGTCATAGCCGTCGCCGTTCATATCCCCGGCCGACGCGATGGAGATCCCGAGCTCGTCCTGATTGGCGCCGCCATGGACGATAAAGCCGTTCGCGCCGTTCAAGGCTGATAGATTGACCGTCGCGCCGAACCCGCCATTCTTGCCGAAAATGACGTAGGTCTTGCCGGCGCTCGACTTGCCGCTCGGATCGGCGCCGATTGCGCCGATCGCGATGTCGTCAAAACCGTCGCCATTGATGTCGCCGATCGACGTCGCCGAATAGCCGGAAAGGTCGCCGGCTGCTTCGCCGACAATTTGGAAGCCGTTCGTTCCGTTGATGCTTGAGAGTTCGACGGCGGCGCCAAAGCCGGTTGTCTTCCCGAACAGCACATAGGCGCCGCCTGTTCCGCCAAGGCCGGAGGCCCCGATCAGGAGATCGCTGACGCCGTCGCCGTTGACGTCGCCCGCCGAAGACACCGACTGGCCACTTGAATCGCCGATCGCCGCGCCATTGATGACGAAGCCGTTCGAGCCGTTAAGCGTCGACGCCTGAAAAGTGGCGCTGAACGCGCCGGTCGACCCGAAAACGACGTAGGATTTTCCAGTGTCGGCGCCCGCGCTGGCGTCGGCGTATTTTGCGCCGACGATGAAGTCGTCAATGCCGTCACCGTTGATGTCGCCGGCGCCGGCGACCGCCCCGCCAAGCGCGTCGGCGGCCAGATCGCCGCCGATCCTGAAGCCGGTCGCGCCATTAAGGGACGACAATTCGAATGACGGTCCGTAGGAGCCGGTGCCGCCGAAGATCACATAGGCCGCGCCCGATCCCGTGCCGCCGGGATTGGCGCCCGGCGCGCCGATGATGATGTCGGCAAAGCCGTCATTGTTAATGTCGCCCGCGAAATCGACGCTTGTTCCGGCCATGCTTGCGCCCGCGACGCCGTTGAGCCTGAACCCGTTTGAAGCGTTCAGCGAAGAAAGGTCGAAGGTCGCGCCAAATCCGGCTGATGTTCCATAAAGCAGATAGGTCGCGCCGTCCTGCGGGCTGCCGGTATTGGCGTATGGAGCGCCGATGATGAAGTCTTCAAAACCGTCGCCGTTGAAATCGCCGCCGCCTGCGACGGACCATCCTGCGTGCCCGCTCGCAAACTCGCCGCGAATTTCAAAGCCGTTTGCTCCGTTAAGCGAACTCAGATTGACAGCCATTTACCAACTCCGACCTGCGCGCGAATGCCTCTCGCGCCCTTGCTGTTGCGACGTTGCGCCTGTTGCGGCCGCCCAATGCAAAATTCAGCCCAAGCGCGGCGCAATCGACCGGCGATCATGAGGCCCGAATTGGGACGGCGAGCGCGCCCGACGTTTGACGGCGTCGTCAATAGCGCGCCTGGCGACAAAGTGGAAACCGGTTTTTCGCCAGTCGGGCGCGCGAATCAACGAGCTTGCGCCTCGCCTGGCGTCTCTCCTTCGAGCGCGCCCCATGCCCATTCAATCGGATGCAGCAGGCGTCGATAAGTCCGCCGCCTCCGCTCCCGTGTCG
>JACADX010000131.1 GCA_013389125.1 Parvularculaceae bacterium
GAAGGAGCTGCACCCGCACTCGAACGGCGAGTATTTCGTGATCCTCGAGAACGGATCGGAACTGAAGCTCTCGCGGTCCTACAAGGACGTCGTCGCGCGCTTTCTATAGCGCCCGTTTCCGAAAAGCGCGGCGGCGATTGGGACAAGACGCGCGGGAGGCGAGATTTGATCGCAATTCCCAACTCGAAATTCAGGGAAAGCGGTCGATGTCGGCGCGCGCGGTCGAACCTCAAACCGCGGCCGATTGAACTGTCAAGAAGGCCTTTTTGCCGCGACAGCGACCAACGCTCAATAAAATCCGGAGCCGGCGAAGGATCAGTTTTCAAAACCGGGCGGGCGCTCGGCGGCGACGCCGAAGGCGTCCTCAAGCGCCCGGCCGAGCCTTATTATCGCGCCTTCTCCGAAGAGATTGCCCCAGATGCTGATCCCGCGCGGGGTGCGATGCGTGTCGGCGCCCGTCGCCTCTGATGTGTCGTCAAACAAGTCGCGGTTCGGCGTCGTCGCAAAGCCGGCGCGAAGCGCGAGCTGCGGATGGCCCGTCGCATTCGTCGCAAGGAGCGCGCCGCCCGCATAATGCGGTCCGACCAGCGCGTCGAATCCTTGGAAGGCGTCCGCCATCGCCTGCATGACGCGCCGCCGCAGGCGGTCGATCTGCACATAGTCGACGGCGGGAAAAAAGCGCGCCTGGCGCCATGTGTTGGGCCACGCCTCAGGGGCCTGCCAGGAAAGCGCGTCGTCGCGGTTTGAAAGCGTCAGATCCGAGAACGCCGCCGCGGCCTCGACGACGACAATCTGTTCAAGCGCGTCAAAGTCGAGCGCCGGCCACGGAAATTCCTTTAGCGTCGCGCCAAGACCCTTCAGCGTATCGAGCGCCCGCCGGTCGGCGTCATCGCCCTTTTCGAACCACGCCGGGACGTAGCCGACCGTCAGCGACGAAAGATCGGCCGCGCCGTCATAGGCGAAGCCGACGCGCGCGGCGCCCGGATCGTCCGCATCATAACCATTGATCTCTGAAAGAACGATCGCCGCGTCCTCGACCCTGCGGCAGATCGGACCGGCCTTATCGAGCGACCAGCACAAGGACATGAGGCCGGCGCGCGAGACGCGTCCGAAGGTCGGCCGAAGCCCGACCGTTCCGCAACGCTCGGAGGGCGAGATGATGGAGCCAAGCGTCTCGGTTCCGATCGCAAACGAGCAAAGCCCTGCGGCGACCGCCGCGGCGGAACCGGCGCTTGAGCCGCTCGATCCTTCCGCGGGATTCCACGGATTCTTCGTGACGCCGCCAAACCATCCGTCGCCATAGGCGATCGCGCCGCAGGCGGCCTTGCCGAGCAAGACCGCGCCCGCTTCCCGCAGTTTCCTGACGATTCTCGCGTCCTTTTCGGGCACGCGGTCGCGATAGGGCTCAGCGCCCCATGTCGTCGCAATGCCCGCCGTGTCGGCGAGATCCTTCAGCGCATAGGGAATCCCGTGCAGCGGCCCGCGGTCGCGGCCTTCGAAAATCTCCTTGTCCGCCGCTGCGGCCTGCTCGCGCGCGAGATCGGCAGTGACGAGGACGAACGCGTTGAGCTTCTTGTCGAACCGCGCGATGCGTTTCAGATACGCTTCGGTCAGGGCGGCCGACGTGATCGCCTTCGATCGCAGCCAGGCGCGCTGTTCCGCGACGCTCGCATAGGCGATGTCAGCCTCCGATTTCGGCGGCGGCGCGGCATAGTTTCCTCCAAGCATGAGGACGTTCTTTTGCGATCTGACTTTCGCGCGCGGCAGCTTCGGATCGAAGACAAGCGCTGGCGGCTCGTGATTGCCGAGTTCGACGGCGCGGATTTTCGCCAAGATCTCGAGAGCGCCTTCAAGACCCTCGATCATCATCGCGCGCTCCTGATCGGTGAAGGATAACCCATTCAGGCGCTCGGCGTTGGCGATGATCGACGCGTCAAGACTTGTCGGCGCCGCTTCCTTTTTCGCAGCCTTCTCTGCGGTCGCCGAAGGCTTCGGCGCGTCCTTCCTCGAACAGCCGGCAAAGGCGCCGGCGCCCGCGAGGAAACCGCTGACCGCGGCGCTCTTGATCAGCGCGCGACGCGATGGCGACATGAAGGCTCCCCCTGAATTCGAGCAATCGTCAAATCACCAGGAGGATGCGTTCGCCTTCGGATCTTTGCAAGCGGCGGGCGATTGACGCGACTTCCTCTCTATCCCATAGGGGGCGCTTTCGGAGGCGAACCGCCATGAACCGCGACTTCTACGCCCGCGTCGACAAGACGCTTGAGGGCATCCGCGAGCAGGGCCTTGAAAAGCGCGAGCGCGAGATCACTTCGCCGCAAGGTCCGGAAATCGAAGTCCTCCACAAAGGCGGGCGCGTTCGGGTCCTTAATTTCTGCGCCAACAACTACCTTGGTCTCGCCGACAACAACGAGATCGTCCGCGCAGCGCAAGAAACGATGGACGCGTACGGGTTCGGCATGGCGTCCGTGCGCTTCATTTGCGGCACGACGGATCTCCACCGGAAAGTCGAAAGGGAAATCGCGTCGTTTCTCGGCTACGAGGATTCAATCCTCTTCGCCGCCTGCTTTGACGCCAATGGCGGCGTCTTCGAGCCCCTGCTTGAGGCGGAGGACGCGATCATTTCCGACGCGCTCAATCACGCCTCAATCATCGACGGCGTGCGCCTGTCGAAGGCGAAGCGCTATCGATTCGCCAATTCCGACATGGCCGACCTCGAAACGCAGCTGAAACAGGCGAACGCCGACGGGGCGCGCACAAAACTCATCGTCACAGACGGCGTCTTCTCAATGGACGGGTACATCGCGAAGCTAAAAACGATCTGCGATCTCGCCGACCGATACGAGGCGCTTGTCATGGTCGACGATTGTCACGCGACAGGTTTCATGGGGCCGGACGGGCGCGGGACGCCCGCCCATTGCGGAGTCGAAGGACGCATCGACATCCTAACCGGCACGCTCGGGAAGGCGCTCGGCGGCGGCATGGGCGGCTATATCTGCGCGAAGGCGAATGTCGTCCATCTTCTTCGAAATCGCGCCCGCCCCTATCTCTTCTCGAATGCGCTGACGCCGGCCCTTCTCGGCGCGACGATGAAAATGTTCGAGATTGTCCGGCGCGGCGACGCGCTGCGCGCGCAGCTCTTCCGCAATGCGAAGCGGTTTCGCGACGGCATGGCGAAGGCGGGGTTCAACCTCCTCCCCGGCGAGCATCCGATCATTCCGGTGATGCTCGGCGACGCCCGCCTGGCGCAGTCGATGTCCGTCGCCCTGATGGACGAGGGCGTCTATGTCACCGGCTTTTCGTTTCCCGTCGTGCCGCGCGGACAGGCCCGCATAAGGACGCAAATGTGCGCCGGCCATACTGACGCGCAGGTCGACCGCGCCGTCGCCGCCTTCACGAAAGTCGGCAAAGCGCTCGGCGTCGTTTGATCCCTAGAGCTTCGCGCCATGATTCGGAATCGGGGCGCTTGCTCTAATCCTTGTTTGTCGCGGCGTTTACGGGCTGAACCGCGCACGCTTCAGCGCACGCCGCTCTAATTACGTGACGTCCGTCGGCAGGAATGGCGTCAGCTTCCGCCAATAGCTTTCAGGGAAGAGGCGCTGGATGAAGGACGCGACCTTGGCGTCGCGGCCGACGACGACGCGCCTTCGCCCTTTCGCCGCGCCGTCGAGGATGATTTCAGCGGCGCGTTCGGGGCTGGTGATCGCCGCCTTGTCAAACCGCGCGTCAATCTCGCTTTTTTCCGTGTACTGTGCCGGCATGGCGTCGACGGCCGCGTTCCTCGCGATTGCGGTCGCGACGCCGCCGGGGTGGACCGACGTGACCCGCACGCCCTTCGGCTCAAGTTCCTGCGCGATGGTCTCTGAAAATCCCCTGACGCCGAATTTCGAGGCGCAGTAATGCGCCTGCCCGGCATAGCCGATGAAACCGAAGAGGCTCGAAATGTTGATGAGCCCGCCCTTTGTCGCAATGAGCTGCGGCAGGAACGCCTTCGACATTCTGACGACGCCCCAGAAATTGACGTCCATGATTTTCTCGAAGGACGAGAGCGGCGTCTCCTCAAACGTTCCAACACGCGTCAGTCCGGCGATGTTGAAGACATAGTCAGCCTCGCCGAGGCTCTCCTTGATCATCGCCGCATAGCGTTCGATCGCAGCGGCGTCGGCGACATCGAGCCGGTCGACGCGGATGCGGTTTGACGCCGGCGCGTTCATCATCGCTCGGGTTTCAGAAAGTCCCGCTTCATTGACGTCGGAAATCGCAAGCGCGGCGCCGCGACTTGCAAGGTTGATCGCAACCGCCCGTCCGATGCCGGACGCAGCGCCCGTCACAACACAGACTTTGCCTTCGAATGCGTCCCGCATGATCCCTCCGGTGCGGCGTTTTCGACGCGCTTCGCCTCGAAAGCAATAAGGATTGTCAGCAAAGAAGCCGCTCGGCGATATCATCCCAGTCGCGGCCGGGCGCTGTCGCGAGCAGCGGATGGTCGCGACTTGCCTGCGGCGCATAGGGCGCGCCCGTATCGAGCCAGCGGACGGCGCCGCCGGCCTCCGACAGGATCAGCGCGCCGGCGGCGTGATCCCAGGAATGGATGCGGCTCGCGAGCTTGAAGTCGACCTCGCCCATGAGGAGCTTCAGATAGGCGTAGGCCGAGCAATGACCGGACGCCGAATCGACGTGCGCTTTCAAGCTGGCGACAAGGCGGTCGCGCCAGACCGGCGTCAGCCACCCAGTCGATTTCAGTCCTGTCGGCCGCATCCCTCGTTGCGGCGCTGTCTGAACCATTGCGCCGCGCCACATGGCGCCCTGCCCGGCGACGGCGATCGCCATCGACCTTTCGGGCGCGGCGTAAATCCAGCCGATGACGGTCTGGCCGTTTTCAACATAGGCGACGATCGTTCCGAACTCGTCGACGCCGCGCACGAAATTCCGCGTGCCGTCGAGGGGATCGACGATCCAGCAGGCGCGCTCGCCAAGCCCTGACAGGATTGACGGATCGGCGGAGGCCGCCTCCTCGCCGATGAACGCCGCGCCGGGAGACAGGGCGCAAAGCGCCGACTTCAAGGCGCGCTCGACCGCCTCATCGACGACGGTGACGAGATCGGAAAGGCTCTCTTTCGCGCGCACGGCGCCGGGCTCAAGCTTGCGGTAACGCGGCAGGATTTCGGCGTCGGCGATCTCGGCGATGACGGCGGCGACGCGCTCCGGGTCCGGCCTCATGCGATAAGGCGGCGCTTGTGGGAGCGCTCGGCTTCAAGCGGCGTTAACGGATAAAGCTTCCGGAACTGTCCGCTCGCCTTGTCGCTGAGACGCACGCTCAACGTGACGCGGCCGCCGTCTTCGATCTCGCTCCTGACGTCGCCATTCGCATGGAGCCAGGCGAGCGGCGCGCCCTCGCTGCTGTCGATCGTAACCGAAAAAGCGCGGCGATCGATCGTCAGCACGCCATCGATCATCGCGCAGAGCGCATCGACGCCCTCGCCCGTGATCGCCGAGACGCCGATCCGCGCCGGCTCGTCAATCGTCATCGGCGCGCTCGCCCCTTCGGGGCGGCAGGCGGCGAGGAGGCCGCGTCGGTCCTCCGAGCTCAAGAGGTCGATCTTGTTCATCACCTCGATCACGGGCCTCTCATCCGTTTCGTCGATCCCAAGCTGGCGCAGCACGTCAATCACGTCCTCGCGCTGGGCGCCGGAATCCGCGTGCGACGCGTCGCGCACATGAAGAATGAGGTCCGCCTCGTTGACCTCTTCAAGCGTTGCGCGAAACGCCGCGACAAGCTGCGTCGGAAGATCGGAAATGAAGCCGACGGTGTCGGAAAGAATGATCCGCTGTCCTGACGGAAGGTCGACCGCGCGCATCGTCGGATCGAGCGTTGCGAACAGCTGGTCTCGCGCGACGACGTCGGACTTCGAGAGCCGGTTGAACAAGGTCGACTTTCCGGCGTTGGTGTAGCCGACGAGCGCGACGACGGGCTGGGGCGCCTTCCGGCGTTTCTCGCGCTGCAAGGCGCGCGTGCGGCGCACCTGCTCAAGACGCGCGCGCAGACGGTCGATCTTCACCTGAATGGCGCGGCGATCGCTTTCGATCTGCCGCTCGCCGGGGCCGCCTAGAAAGCCGCGGCCGCCGCGCTGGCGCTCAAGGTGCGTCCACGAGCGCACGAGGCGCGACTTCTGATAGGTCAGTTGCGCAAGGTCGACCTGCAGCCGCCCTTCCGCCGTTCGGGCGCGTTCGCCGAAGATCTCAAGGATCAGCGCGGTGCGGTCGAGGACTTTGGCGTTCCAGGCCTTTTCGAGGTTCCGATGCTGCACCGGCGACAGCGCCGCGTCGACGATGACGAGGCCGGGGCGCGGGGCCGCTTCATCGAGCCGCTTCCTGATCGACGCGACGCGGCCTGCGCCAATGAGCGTTGACGGTTTCGGCTCGTTCAGCGTCGCGATTTCCGAATGAGCGATATTGAGGTTGATCGCAGCCGCGAGCCCGATCGCCTCTTCAAGGCGGGCTTCGGGCGAGCGTGTCCGATCATCGCCCGCAAAAGCGACGTGAATGACGATTGCGACTGAAAAATCGCTGTCGGTCGGTTCGCCGGGCGTCGTCGTCAACTAGCTGGGTTCGCCTTCTTCGCCGTTCCACAAATTGACCGGCTGGCTCGGCATTACCGTGGAAATCGCGTGCTTGTAAACGAGCTGAACCTGACCTTCGCGCTTCAAGAGCACGCAGAAATTGTCGAACCACGTGACGACGCCCTGAAGCTTGACGCCATTGACGAGGAAGATCGTGACCGGGACCTTGTCCTTTCTGACATGGTTCAGAAATACGTCCTGAAGGTTTTGTTTTTTGTCAGTCATCGGTCCTCAGGGCCCCTTTTTGGCGGAATGCTGCATCGCACAAACCAATATTGGCGCGTGATCGCGTCTGACGCAACCCGTCGGGGACGTTTTCAGCCGGCTGCGGAACAATGATCAATGTAGGCCTGCCTTAGGCGCATCGCCGTCGGCCCTGGCGCGCCTGCGCCAATCGCCATGCCGTCGATCGATATGACGGGCGTCACGAGATTGGTCGCCGAAGTGATGAACGCTTCGCGCGCCCTCAACGCTTCATCGACCGTAAAGGGACGCTCGACGACCTTCATCTGGAGCGCCTCGGCGCAAGCGATGACGGTCTGACGCGTGATCCCGCCGAGGATTGCGTTGGCGAGCGGGTGCGTGATGAGCGCGCCCTTCTCGTCGACGATCCACGCGTTGGATGAGCTTCCCTCAGTCACCGTCCTCCCTTTGACCAGCCAGGCTTCGGTTGCGCCTTTCTGTTTCGCCGCTTCCTTCGCAAGCACGTTCGGCAAGAGCGCTGTGGCCTTGATGTCGACGCGCCCCCATCGAATGTCCGGCGCCGTGACGACCGCGATCCCCCTCGCCGCAACGCCATTGAGTTTCGCCAGATTGAGCGGCTTTACGGTCATGACAAGCGACGGCCTTGTTCCCTCAATCGGGAAGGCGTGATTGCGCGGCGCGACGCCGCGCGTCGCCTGCATATAGATGTAGCAGTCCCGAAGGCGGTTCATCGCCACGAGGCGGGCCGCGACGAGCCGTAAGGCCCGTTCGCTCATCGGCTCGGCGATTTGAAGCTCCGAAAGCGAGCGCCGCCACCGCGCGAGATGGCCGTCAAGATCCCAGAATCTCCCGCCGACGAAAAGCGCGACCTCGTAAATTCCGTCGGCGAACTGATAGCCGCGGTCCTCAATATGCACGGCGGCGTCGGCGAGCGGCAAATAGGCGCCATTCACATAGGCGATGCGCGGCATCAAATCTCTCTCAGAAATAATCGATGCTGACGCGGAACATCTGCTCGACGTCCTTCACATAGTCCTGTAGAGCCATCAGCACGATTCGATCGCCCGGCTTGATGACGGTCTTGCTGTGCGGCATTGAAACCTTGCCGTCGCGATAGACGGCGCCGATCATGACGCCTTCCGGCAATTCCGCCTCCATCAGCGGCTTGTTGACGAGCGGCGAGGTCTCAAGCGCGATCGCGTCGACAAGTTCCGCCGCGCCGTCAAACAGCGAGTAAACGCCTTTGATCCGGCCGCGCCTTATGTGCTGAAGGATCGTCGAGACGGTCGTCGCGCGCGGATCGACAAAGCGGTCGACGCCGACCGCTTCGGCGATCGGGCCGTAATCCTGCTCATTGATGAGCGCCATGGCCCGGCGCGCGCCCTCGCGCTTTGCGACGACGGAGGAAAGGATGTTGACCTGGTCGTTGTTCGTGACCGCGACGACCGTCTCGGCTTCTTCAACGCCGGCCTCGTGCAAGAGCGCGCGGTCCATCCCGTCGCCCTGCAGAACGACCGTCCGCTCAAGCGCCGCCGCGATCGTCTCGGCGCGCGCGCGGTCGCGTTCAATGAGGCGGATCTTGGTGTTGCCGAGCTTTTCAAGGCCGCTCGCGACGTAAAGCCCGATATTGCCGCCGCCGACGATGATGACCCGCCGCGCCTGGCGCTCCGCCTGCCCCATGATTTCAAGCGCGCGCGCGACGTCGCTTCTGTCGGCGACGAAATAAATATCGTCGCCGGCGGCGAGTTGATCTTCGGCGTGGGCGCGCCAGATGCGGTCCTCGCGCTTGATGAGAACGATGGTGATCTTGAGGTCGGGGAAAAGCGACGCGACCTGCCGCAAAGGCGAATTGAGGATCGGACAGTCGTCGTTCAGCCGCACGCCGACCGCCCAGACCTTGCCGTCGACAAACGACTTCGTCTCGAAGGCGCCCGGCGTCGACATGCGCTGCATGATCGCCTCGCTCACTTCGCGCTCCGGCGAGATGATAACGTCGATCGGCAGGCGATTGCTGCCGAAGAGGTCGGAGAACCTGGCGTCGAGATAGCCGGAAGCCCTGATCCGCGCGATCTTCGTCGGCACGTTGAAAAGCGAATGCGCGACCTGGCAGGCGATCATGTTCACTTCGTCGGAGAACGTGACTGCAATCAGCATGTCCGCTTCGCGCGCCCCGGCTTCCGCCAGGATCTCCGGGTAAGAGCCGTTGCCCACGACGCCCCTGACGTCAAGACGCTCGGCGAGCGCGCGAACGAGATCCTTTGACTGATCGACGACGGTGACGTCGTTGTTCTCTCCCGCGAGACGGCGGGCGATCCCGAAGCCGACGCGGCCGGCGCCGCAGATGATGATGCGCATAGGGACGCCCTGCTGTCAGATTGGCGCAAGCGCAGGAGGCTTGCCCGATATGCGCCCATCGGAAACGGCGCCGCAAGCCGACGGAATGCGCACATGATCGAAAATGCCGGTCTCCATCGCTCTATGCGGCGCCCTAGGCGCTTTCGACCCGCGCCGCGCCGCCGACGCCGAGCGCCTTCAGCTTGCGGTGGAGGGCCGATCGCTCCATGCCGATGAACGCCGCGGTCCGCGAGATATTGCCGCCGAAGCGGTTGATCTGCGCGAGCAGGTACTCGCGCTCGAAGATCTCGCGCGCCTCCCTGAGTGGCATCGACATCAGGTGCTCGGCGCCGCCGTTGACCGGCAGCGGCACGTTGGAGC
>JACADX010000064.1 GCA_013389125.1 Parvularculaceae bacterium
CCGACCGCCTCCACAATATGCGAACGCTGCATTACGTGACCGACGCCGAGAAGCGCCGCAAGGTCGCGCTCGAGACGATGGAGATCTACGCCCCGCTCGCCGGGCGCATCGGCGTCCAGAGGTTCCGGGACGAGCTTGAAGATATCGCCTTCAAGGAGCTCTCGCCGCAGGCCTTTGAAACGATCACCGCGCGGCTCGAAGAGCTTGAACGCCATATCGGCCGCGGCGTCGTGCACCTCGCGACGGAGCTTCGCGCCAAACTCGCGGCCGCCGGCGTCAAGGCGGAGGTCTTCAGCCGCGAAAAGCGCGCCTACTCGATCTGGCGGAAGATGGCGACGAAGAACGTCTCGTTCGACGAGCTTGCCGACATCTACGCGTTTCGCGTGATCGTCGAGACTGTTGAAGACTGCTATCGCGCGCTCGGCGTCATTCACACGAGCTGGCGGATGATTCCGTCGGAGTTCGACGATTACATTTCAGCGATGAAGCCGAACAACTACCAGTCGATCCATACCGCGGTGATCGGTCCGCCGCGCGGCGACGGCGGCCGCCAGCGCATCGAAATCCAGATCCGGACGCGGGAGATGAATGAGACCGCCGAGCGCGGCGTCGCGGCGCATTGGCAGTACAAGGACAAAGCGCGCCGGGGCGCGAAGGTCGAGATCGTCGCGCCTGGACAATACGATCCTTACGAAACGCCGCGGCGTCTCGTTGAAATGTTCCAGCAGGGCGAAGACCCGGAAGAAGCGCTCCGCTACGCCAAGCTCGAGCTTTTTCAAGATCAGGTCTTCTGCTTCACCCCGAAGGGCCGCGTCATCGCGCTTCCGAAGGACGCGACCGCGCTCGATTTCGCTTACGCCGTCCACACCGACGTCGGCGACACCTGCATCGGCGTCAAGGTGAACGGCGTCTCCAAGCCGCTCAGAACGCCCTTGAAGAACGGCGACGTCGTTCTCGTGCTGCGGTCCGAAAAGGCGAGCGTGCCGCCCGAGTGGGAAACAATGGCGATCACCGGACGGGCGCGGTCGGCGATCCGCCGGCGCGTGAAAAAGATGCAGCATACGGAGCATGTCGAACTCGGCCGGATGATGGCGGAGAACGTGTTCCAGGGCGCGCAGCTCGAACTGTCGGCGAAGGCGATCACGGCGGCGCTTAAAAAGCTCGGCGAAAAGACGGTCGACGACGTCTTCGCCAAGGTCGGGCGGGGCGACCTTTCGGTCAATGCGCTCGTCGAAGCGGTCTATCCCGGCATATCCCATGAAGCCGAAGGCGAGATCCGCGCCGCCGGGATGTCCGCCTTCAAGCCGCGGCTGGCGATTGAAGGCCTTCCGCCGCGGACGACGGTGATCATGGCGCGCTGCTGTTCGCCGATTCCGGGCGAACGGATCGTCGGCGTTAAGGACGAGCAGACCGTCACCGTGCACGCAATCGACTGCCAGAGCCTTTCCGCGGCCGAACCGGAGGACGGCCAGTGGATCGATCTTAAATGGCGCGACAAGGACAATCACATCGCCTACGCCAAGATCACGGTCACGGTGCGAAACGAGATCGGCGTGTTGTCGGAGGTCGCCGGCATCATCACCCGCTACGGCGTCTCGATCGCCAATATCAGGCTCGACAACAAGTCGCCGGACTTTGTCGAGCTGTTCATCGACATCGTCGTGAAAGACATCCGCCAGCTTGAGCAGATGCTTGCGGGCCTAAGGGCGTCCGCGCATGTCCTTTCCGCCGAGCGCAATGAAAGGCCGAAGGATGAAGACCGCTGACGTTCTGAAGGAGTTTGAGGAGGCCGGCGCGCTGATGCGCGGCCATTTCATCCTGTCGTCGGGACTTCACAGCGACGTCTATCTCAACAAGTCGATCGTCTCGATGCAGCCGGATCGGACGGAGCGGCTTTGCAGGGCGCTCGCCGACAAGGCGCGCGGCGCCGTTCGCGGCGCGATCGAGGTCGTGATTTCGCCGGCGATGGGCGCGATCATCTACGGCTATGAGACGGCGCGCTGGCTCAAGGTTCCGTTCATGTTTGTCGAGCGCGTCGACGGCGCGTTTGAGCTGCGTCGCGGCTTCTCGGTCCCGAAAGGCGCGAAGGTCCTCGTCGTCGAGGATATCGTGTCGACCGGCCTTTCAGCGCGCGAATGCGTCGATGCGGTGCGAAAGGCCGGCGGCGACGTCGTTGCGATCGCCTGCCTCATCGACCGGTCCGGCGGCAAGGCGGATTTCGACGTGCCGCTCATTCCTCTCGCTGAGCTGAAAGTCGACGCCTGGCCGGGGGACAAATTGCCCGCGCATCTGGCGAATGTTCCAGCCGTGAAGCCCGGCAGCAGAGGCGTCAGTCAGTCCGCATGAAACCGCTCCGCCTCGGCGTCAATATCGACCATGTCGCGACGATCCGAAACGCGCGCGGCGGCGATCATCCCGATCCCGTCAGAGCGGCCGAACTCGCGATGAGCGCCGGCGCCGACGGGATCACCGCGCATTTGCGGGAGGACCGCCGGCATATCCGCGACGACGACATGCGCCGCCTAAAGGCGGAAATCCCGTTGCCGCTCAATTTCGAGATGGCGGCGACGGCGGAGATGGCCAAGCTCGTCGAGGAGATAAGGCCGCACGCCTGCTGCATCGTTCCCGAAAACCGCAATGAACGGACGACCGAAGGCGGTCTCGACGTCGCAGGCCAAGCGAATTTCATCGCGCCCTTCGTCGCGCGCCTCAATGATCTCGGCGTCCGCGTGTCGCTCTTCGTCGATCCCGACAAGCGCCAGATCGAGACGGCGAAGCGGGTCGGCGCGCCGGTCATCGAAATCCACACCGGCGCTTATCATGAGGCCTGCGCCGCGACGCGCCCTGACCGCATCAGCGAGGAGCTAAAGCTCATTCGCGAGGCGGCGGCCTTCGCCGCGTCGATCGGCCTTGAGGTCCACGCAGGCCACGGCCTCACCTTTCACAATGTGCAGCCGGTCGCCGCGGTCCCGGAGATCGCCGAACTCAACATCGGCCATTTCCTCGTCGGCGAGGCGGTGTTCATGGGGCTTGCCGAGAGCGTCAAAGAGATGAAGCGTCTGATGCAGGATGCGCGGACGGGAGGGCTTTATTGATGCTGCAGATCATCGGCAACACGGTCTCGCCCTACGTTCGGAAAATCCTCGTCATCCTGACGATGAAGGACGTTCCCTTCGAGATCGATCCGATCGTGCCGTTTTTCGGCGATGACGCGTTTTCGAAATTGTCGCCGCTCCGGCGCATCCCGGTGCTGATCGACGGCGACGTCGTCATCAACGACTCCTCCGTCATCGCGCAATATCTCGAAGAGAAGCATCCCCATCCCGCAATCCTGCCGGCGACGGCGGCGGCGCGCGCGAAGGCGAGCTGGTTCGAGGAATACGCCGACAGCCGTCTCGTAGACGTATTCGTTTGTAAGGGCTTCGGCTCCGTCGTTATCGCGCCGGCGATTTTCGGCAAGCCGCGCGACCTTGAAGGGTTCCAGAGGC
>JACADX010000108.1 GCA_013389125.1 Parvularculaceae bacterium
CCGACAATAGATGAATTTTTCGTGCTCGGTGCCGATGCGCCAGTCGGCCTTGGGCTTGGCGCCCGACGCCATGAAGGCGGTCAGTTCGTCGAGGTCTTCGATCGGCGGAAGTTCGCCGGACGCCTGCCGTTCAACGCTCACGCCGTTCTCCGATCGCCTGCCGCAGCCCCCCGCTCGTTCATGCATCCGCCTTTATCGGTCTTGGCGGTCGCCGCCAATAGAGCCGCGCTCACGTAAGGGTGAGAAGCGCTGATCACCGCTGCGCGAGGTCGCCATGCGCGGCCTGCCACAGCGTCAGTGAAACAATCGCGGCGGTGTCGGCGCGAAGGATGCGCGGGCCGAGCGTGACGGGAATGACGTAGGGCAAGGCCCGAAGCCATGAACGCTCCGCCGGCGTGAAGCCGCCCTCCGGCCCGACGAGGATGGCCGCAGGGCCGCGTTTTGCTTCGCGCATGGCGTCCGTCATCGGCGCCGCGCGGCCGTCGGCGCCGCCCCACTCCTTGGACGGATCATCGCCGGCCTCGTCGCAGAAGATGAGCGTTCTCGACTTGTCGAAATGCAAGAGCGCATCAGCGATCCGCCGCGGGTCGCCGATCCGCGGAACGGAAAGCCTGTCGCATTGCTCGGCGGCCTCTTTCGCAATCGCCTTGAGCCGGTCGATCCGCAGCCGGTCGGCGTTCGTGCGGTCGGTCAGAACCGGGATGAACGCGCGTGCGCCGAGTTCCGTTCCCTTCTGGACGATCAGTTCGACGGCGGCGCGCTTGACCGGCGCGAACCAGAGCTCGACATCGGGCTCATCCTTCGGCGCGCGCCGCCGCGCTTCGATCGCGACGACGGCGCCCCGTTTGGAAATTTCGGCGAGCCGCGCGCCGAACTCGCCGTCGCGCGCGTTGAAAAGCCTCAATTCGGCGCCGACCTCCCGGCGCAGAACGGCCCGCAGATAATGCGCCTCGTCGCCGGACAGCGCGATCGACGCGCCGGCTTCGAGCGGACCCTCGTGATGAAGTCGGGGAATCATCGACGGCGTTCCTCGCGCGCGGCGGCGGCAAGGTCAAGAACGCGCCATTCGCATTTCGCGCATCGCTCTTGCGCAATGCCGCATGATTTCGTTGCGCGACGCCGTTTCAGTCGTCCTTGCGGCCGGCGGCGCGCTCGGCGGACGGGAAAAACAGGAAGGCGAGCATCAGGACGTAGCTGGCGTAATCCCAGGCGACGCCGAGCGCCCAAACGTCGGAAAAGACCTGCGCATGCTTCAAGACGGCGTCGCGCGGCGTCATTTCCGAGAGACCCGGAATGCGTTCGGCGGCGAGCGTTGCAGCGTCGCGGGTTTTTTTCGGTTTTTCGACTTCGACCGGCGCCGGCGCGTTCCTGAAATGGGCGGCGATGATTTCAAGACCGCGTTCGGGCGAAAGTTCGGCCGCCGATCTTTGCGGAACGCTAGGCTTGTTGCGGCGCTGGGCGGAGAGAAACTTCTTGAGCGCGCCCGTCACCTCGTCGGCATAGGCGTTGATTGCGCGTTCCTGCGCCGGCGAAATTCCGGCGACGGGCTTGGGGTTCGCACGGTCGAACGCGTCGAGCTGCGCTTGCAGGAGCTGTTCGATGCGCCGGTCCTGGCGCCAGCGATTGAGGACAATGGCGAAATCGTTGAACGCCGTTTCAAAGGCGCTCGCCCATTTGTCGTAATTCGCAAAGGCGTCGGCGGCGAGGAGCGACCGAAGCTCGTCGGATATCGTCGCGCAAACATTCGGCGAGAAAGGGCTAAGGCCGGAGGGATCGTCCGCCTCAAGCGCCGCCGCAACGCCCTCTTCGACCGCCTGATACCAGGCGGCGACGCCCTCGATATAGGCGGCGACGGCGCCGCGGCCGGCGCTGCCGGTCTGGAAGCCGCCTTCGCGCTCGCGCGCCGCCGCCAGCGCGGTCGTTCTTACGGATAGCTTCAGATCGGCGAGGACCGCAAGATCCTTCTGTCGCCAGGCGGCGATCGCGGCGCACTCCGACTGCAAGCGTTCGAGCTCGGCGGAATAGGTGAGGCGCACGGCGTCGACGCCGGCGATGCCGACGACGGTCGTCCAGGTCGAGACGGCGAAGAGAATGATCGAGAGGATCGGGATGATGACGAAAATCTTCACGGAACGCTCTATGAAGTGCAGCATTGTGGCGACAGGTCCGTTTCCGAGGCCGCGAAACCAGTCGCGGTGGCGAACAAGCTCCGCGCCGCCGATCCAGATTGCGACCGCGAGGAAGAACACGAAAACGCCGAAGGCGGGCGGCAGGAAGGCGTTGCGGAAGAAGTCCGTCGTCTCCTGAGACGTGATGAGTGAAAATCCGATAGCGGACGAAATCGCGGAAAAGAACGCCGACGTCGACGCGACGACGATGAAGAGGCGATTGAAGAGCGATGAGCCCGAAAGCCGCCTCGTCGTCAGGATGAGAAAGGTCAAGGCGCCCATGAGGGCGAGAACGACGCCGGAGCCGATCGCAAGGCCCGAGGCTCCGTCGAAAAGAGCGGCGCCGTCCGCCGCCGCAGCGTTCGGAGGCGCGAACGCCGAAAGCGCCGCCGCCGGCGCGATCCGTCTGACGATTGACACGCGGTCCCCCGCTGTTCCCGGCCTGCCCCGGCGAGACGCTATGGCGGCGGATTTTCCTTGTCGAGGGCCAAAATCCGCCGCGACGGTTTCGTTTGCGCGCGCCTTGCGCTAACTGCGGCGATGATGGCCCCTCGAAATCCGCTCTGCGTCGCGATCGACACCCCCGACGTCGCAAAGGCGAGAGCGCTCGCCCGCATGCTGAAGGCGCACGCAGGCTATTTGAAGCTCGGGCTTGAATTCTATTACGCGACCGGCGCGGCGGGTTATGAGGCGGTCGCGGCGGAAGGCCTGCCGATCTTTCTCGACCTCAAGCTGCACGATATTCCGAACACGGTGGCGCAAGGACTGAAGTCCTTGATGCGCCTCGACCCGAAGCCGGCGATCGTCAATGTGCACGCGCAAGGCGGCGCGGCGATGCTTCGCGCCGCGCGCGAGGCCGTCGGCGACCAGGCGAAGTTGATCGCGGTGACGATTCTGACGAGCCTTACCGACGACGACTGCCGGGAAACAGGCCATGATCTCGGCGCCGAAGCGCTCGCCTTGCGCCTCGCGCGCTTCGCGCATCGCGAGGGGCTCGACGGCGTCGTCTGCAGTCCGAATGATCTCAAGGCCTTGCGGGCCGGACTCCCCCCGCCCTTCCTCGCCGTGACGCCGGGCATCCGGCCCAAGGGCGCCGACGCGCATGACCAAAAGCGCGTCGCGACGCCGAAAGCCGCGCTTGCCGCGGGCGCCGACATCCTTGTCATCGGCCGCGCCATTACGGGCGCCAAGGACCCGGCTGCGGCCTGCCGGGCCATCCTGGCGGGTCCGGGTTGAGCGCGGCCTATTCCTCCGTCAGCTGAAAATTGAAGAACTCGCGGACGCCGCGCTGCATGACGGGGCGGCCGCTCGAATCCTGCTTCGGCGAATATTTCCATTTCTGGATTGTGTTGAGGACGGCGCGGTCGAGGCAGGCATTCGCCGTCGAGACGATGCGCGGATTGACGACGTCGCCTTCGGGCGTCACGTCGAATTCGACGATGACGACGCCTTGCGCGCCGCGCGCGCGGCAGTTTTCGGGATAGACCGGATGCGGCCGGATCGTCGGCCGCGTCGTCGTCATGTCGATAATTGGGCCGCCGCCATCCGTGATCGGTCCTGGGATTCGATCGATCGGCACGCCGGGTCCCGGTGCGTCAATGGGATCGATGAAATCGATTTCGACGGGGGGCGGATCATCAGGCGCGGTCGGCCGTGGCGGGTTCGGCGTCGGTTTCGTCGGCTTCAGCTTGGCGAGAATATCGATCTTCGGCGGATCGACCGGCGGGTTCACAAGCGCCTCCTGCCGCACCATCCACGCCATCATGACGAACAACAGGGCGGTCACCAAAGCCGCGCCCGGCAGGCCGAAAATCATCCTGAAAAACATCGCGTTCCTCCCATCGGTCGAAAGCGCCGCCGCTTTCAAAAGACCGGAACTTCAGGGAAGGCTACGCGATACCGAGCGAAGTCCCGGCGCCTCTGACCAAAAGAAACCAGAAGTCTTCCCGGCGCGCAACAATGAAAAGTCCTGGCGGCCTATTGTGCGTTGCGGCGCGTTCGGTTCGGCGCGGGAACGGCGCGCCGCCCCTCTTGCGCATGCGGGGAGGGGCGGGGACGCGTCAATTAATACCGGTAGTGGTCCGACTTGAAGGGCCCGTTGACGTCGACGCCGATATAAGCGGCCTGCGCGTCCGTAAGTTTCGTCAGCGTCGCGCCGACCTTGGCGAGGTGGAGCGTCGCGACTTTTTCGTCGAGATGCTTCGGGAGCACGTAGACTTCGTTCTTGTACTGATCGTGCTTCGTCCAGAGCTCGATCTGCGCCAGCGTCTGGTTGGTGAAGGACGCCGACATGACGAAAGAGGGATGGCCTGTTGCGTTGCCGAGATTGAGCAGCCGGCCCTGGCTTAAGAGGATAATGCGCTTGCCGTCCGGAAACTGGATCAAGTCGACCTGATCCTTGATGTTCTTCCATTTGAAGTTCCGCAAGGCGTCGACCTGAATCTCGTTGTCGAAATGGCCGATATTGCCGACGATCGCCATGTCCTTGAGCTTGCGCATGTGATCGACGGTCAAGACGTCCTTGTTGCCGGTCGCCGTGATGACGATGTCGGCGCGCGGCGCGGCTTCGTCCATCGTCACGACCTCAAATCCGTCCATCGCCGCCTGCAGCGCGCAGATCGGGTCGATCTCGGTCACGAGGACGCGCGCGCCGGCGCCCTTTAATGAGGCCGCCGAACCTTTGCCGACGTCGCCATAGCCGCAGACGATCGCGACCTTGCCCGCCATCATCACGTCGGTCGCGCGGCGGATGCCGTCGACGAGGCTCTCCTTGCAGCCGTACTTGTTATCGAATTTGGACTTCGTCACCGAGTCATTGACGTTGATCGCCGGAAAGGGAAGCGTTCCCTTCTTCTGGCGCTGATAAAGGCGCAGGACGCCGGTCGTCGTTTCTTCGGTGACGCCTTTGATGGACGCCCTGGTTTTCGAATAAAAGCCCGGCTGCTTGGCGAGGCGGCGCTTGATCGTATCAAAGAGCGCGCGCTCTTCATCATTCGACGGGTTGGCGAGAAGCGCGGGGTTCTTCTCGGCGTCGGCGCCCAAAAGGACGAGCAAGGTCGCGTCGCCGCCGTCGTCGAGGATCATGTTCGCGGTCTCGCCGTTCGGAAAGTCGAAGATGCGGTCGCAAAGGTCCCAGTATTCCTCGAGCGTTTCGCCTTTGAAGGCGAAGACGGGCGTTCCGGCCGCCGCAATCGCCGCCGCGGCGTGGTCTTGCGTCGAATAGATGTTGCAGGACGCCCAGCGCACCTGCGCGCCAAGATGCTGCAAGGTCTCGATGAGGACGGCGGTCTGGATCGTCATATGGAGCGAACCGGCGATCCTTGCGCCCTTGAGCGGCTTTTTCGGACCGTATTCCGCCCTTGTCGCCATCAGGCCCGGCATCTCGGTTTCGGCGATTTCGATCTCCGTCCGCCCCCAGTCGGCGAGCTTCATGTCCTTGACGAAATAATCGTGATGGGCGGGCGCGTTCATGTCACTTTTCCTGTCCGGTTGGCGGTTGGCGCGCGGCTTATAGCAACCGTTTCCAGCCTGGCCAAGAGAGATATAAGGATTTCTTTATATCCCATCTTCGTGAGCGCCCGCTGCCTTGATGCGTCCACATTTGAGGCGGAAATCCGCGTCCGCCGCGGGGCGAACGGGCGCAAAGGAAAGGTGATCTATGAGACGTTCCGGTAAGGCGTTTTGGGCCGTTCTTGCGGGCGGCTGCATGGTTTCAGCATCGACGGCGCTCGCCGGCGAAGAGGCCGCGGACGAGCCTCGCGCCGGGGAGGAAGTCGGGCGCATCTGCTTTGGCCGCGACATCAACAATTTCAAGACGATCGAGGGCGAGGACGACGCGGTCCTGCTCGAGAAGGGCGTCAACGACTGGTACAAAGTGACGCTCATCGGCGCTTGCAGCTATCGCGAGCTCAAATGGGCGCAGACGGTGGCGATCGAACAAAGGCCCGCCGGCGGGTGCGTGACGTCCGGCGATTATCTCGTTTTCTCGCGTTCGGCGTTCGGCGACTTTTCGTTTCCGAATGCGACGCGCTGCGCCATTTCCGAAATCCGCAAATGGGATCCGGACGCGGCCGAAGACGAGGCGGACGTCGAGACCTCGCCGGAAGATTGATCTTCCGCATGGAAATGATCGCGGCTTGATGGAGCCCGGCGTCAGGGCGTAAATTCCGCTCGCCCGTCCGTGCGCATGGGGGATTGCGCCGCCGCGACGGGGCATCAAAGGGCTCTATCTCTATGAACAGGACAGTATTGGCGATCGCCGCGATCCTCGCGGCGTCGTCGGTCGATGCGCGCGAGCCGAAAAAAAGCAAGGAAGCCGCGCCGCCGCCGCCTCCCGCGGTCGAGTACGAACTCGATGACGAACAGTTCGGCGAAGAACTCGCCGAAGCCTGCATCGCGTCGCCGCCCGAGCAGGAAACCTATGACTCGCGGGACAATATGCTGATCACGCGAATCGACGACGGAGGCCGCGCCTTCTTCCATTTCGAAGGCGGTTGCGACACGAACACGATGATTTTCGCCGATTCAATCGCGGCTGAAGGCGGCGACGCCTGCGTCAGCGTCGGCGAAGCGCTCGTTTTCACGTCGTCCTACGGCGCGTCGAAAAAATGCGTCGTCGAAAAGATCAACCGGTGGCTTGACGACGAGTTGATCAGCCCTGAATACGGACGCTAGAGCGGCGTGCGCTGAAGTGTGCGCGGTTCAGCGCGTAAACGCCGCGACAAACAATGACGAGAGCAAGCGCCCCAATTCCGAATCATGGCGCGAAGCTCTAAGACATTTTCCGATCAAACAGGTCCGGTTGATCTTCGGACAGCGCGACCATGAATGATCTGGAGCCCCGACCTTGTGCATTCAGGTCGGATCAGGCTCCAGCGCGTTCCTCGGCGAGGATCGACGCAAGGCCCTCGCGAAAGGTCGGATATTTCAACGCCGGCAAGAGGCGCGCTTTCATCAGCGCGTTCGAAACGCGCTTGTTGTCGGCGTAAAAGCTTTTCGCCATTTCGGAAAGCTTCGCCGCCGCGAAAGGAACTGGCGGCGGCGGC
>JACADX010000089.1 GCA_013389125.1 Parvularculaceae bacterium
CATATGAACTGCATCGACAGCCATTCGGCCATCAACGCCGGCTTCTCTTCGCCCTCAATCTCGACCTTGACGGCGTATTTGAACTGCCATTGGCCCGGCAGTCGCTCACCCGCGCTCATCAAGGCGAAGCGCGCGCGAATCCGCTTGCCGGACCTCACCGGCGCCATGAACCGCACTTTTTCGAAACCGTAATTGACGCCCATTTTGACGCCTTCGAGCACGAAGACGACGTCGGCGGCGAGCTTTGAGAGCATCGACAAGGTCAAGAACCCGTGCGCGATGGTGCCGCCGAACGGCGTCGCCTTCGCCGCCTCAGGATCGACATGAATGAACTGGTGATCCTCGGTGACGTCGCCGAAGGCGCTGATTCGCGCCTGGTCGATGCGCGACCAGTCGGAAACGCCGATCTCCTTTCCGACCCAATCGGCAAGCGCTTCGGGCTTGATGAACCGCACTGCGCCGCGTCCTCAATAGCCGCGAAGCCGCGCGATGCGGTCCGCATGATAGGCGCTGTCGCCGAACATTTCTTGGGCGACGCGAACGCGCTTCATGAAGAGGCCGATATCGTACTCGTCGGTCATGCCGATGCCGCCATGCATCTGCACCGCTTCCTGGCAGCTGAGCTTGGCGACCTCGCCCGCCTTCGCCTTAGCGAGCGAACAGACGACCGACGCCATGCCGAATGCATTGTCGAGATCCTGGAGGGCTTTCAGGGTCACCGACTTCACAATCTCGATCTCGCAGTAAAGATGCGCGGCGCGGTGCTGCAGCGCCTGAAACGAGCCGATCGCCTTGCCGAACTGCTTGCGCTCCTTGAGATAGGACGTCGTCATCTCGAAGGCGCGCTGCGCCGATCCGGACAGCTCGGCGGCAAGGCCCGCGCGGCCGGCCGACAAGATCCCGTCGAGCGCCGCAAAGCCGTTGTCGACCTCGCCCAAGACGTCATCGCCCGTCACGGCGACATTGTCGAAATTGATCCGCGCAGAGTTGCGGCTGTCGACCATGATCGTGCGCTCGGCTCGGACGCCTTTCGCCTTCGCGTCAACAAGAAACAGTGAAACGCCGTTCTCCTCGCCCGGCGCGCCGGCCGTGAGCGCCGCGACGATAATCTTGTCGGCGACATGCCCGTCGGCGACGAACGTCTTCGAACCCGCCAGCTTGAAGCCGTTGCCTGACTTTTCAGCCCTCAATGCGATGTTCGCCGGTCCGTGCTTCCTGCCTTCGTCGACAGCGAGCGCCATGACGACGGAACCGCCGGCGATCTTCGGGAGATATTCGTCCTTCGCCGCCTCGCCGGCGAATTTGCTGAGCGCGGTCGCCGCCAGGATCGAGGTCGAGAGGAAGGGCGAGGCCGTCAGCGTGCGGCCCATTTCCTCGGCGAGGACGCCGGCGCCGACAAAGCCGAAGCCGGAGCCGCCATGCGCTTCGTCGACGAGGACGCCCGCCCTTCCCATCTCCGCCATTTCTTTCCAGAGCGCGCGCGAGAAGCCGTCCTCCGACCGCTCGTCGCGGAGCTTTCGGAGCGCTGAAACCGGCGCCGTCTCTTCAAGGAACCGCTGAGCGGACTCCTTCAGCATTTCCTGTTCTTCGGTGAGGATGAGGGGCATGAGCGATCCTTACGCGTCCGGCAATTCGAGGATGCGCTTTGAAATGATGTTGAGCTGCACTTCGGAAGTGCCGCCCTCGATCGAGTTCGCCTTGGTTCGAAGCCAGCCCTTGACGAGCTTTCCTTCCTCCGAGCGCGCGCCCTCCCATTCGAGCCCGTCCGAGCCCGCCGCATCCATAAAGAGCTCGTAGCGGCGCTTGTTGAACTCGGTGCCGTAATATTTGAGCATTGACGACTTCGCGCCCATGCCTTGCCCGGCTTTCGCCTCGTCCTTCAATCGCTCCATCGTCAGCAGAAACGCCCAGCCGTCGACTTCGGCCTGCGCGACCTTGGCGCGCAGCAGCGGATCGGCGAGCCTTCCCTTTTCGTCGCGGCCGATATTGTCCGCCGCGACCTCTCCGATGCCGCGGCCGACCATCAGCCCGCCGCCGCCGGCGCCGATCATCTCGCGCTCATGCGTCAGGAGATACTTGGCGACGTCCCAGCCGCGATTGATCGTTCCGACGATCGCGTTGACGCCGGGCCCGTGCTCCTTCGGGACTTTGACGTCATCGAAGAACGTCTCGCAGAAGGGCGACTTCCCGGAAATGAGCCTGATCGGCTTCGTCGAAACGCCCTTTGACGCCATGTCGATGAGGATGAACGATATGCCGTCGTGTTTCGCCGCTTTTGGGTCCGTCCTTACAAGAACGAATATCCAGTCGCTTTCGTCGGCGTAGGAGGTCCAGATTTTCTGGCCGTTGACGAGCCAATGATCGCCCTTGTCCTCGCATTTCGTCGCGAGCGAGGCGAGATCGGAGCCCGCATTCGGCTCCGAATAGCCCTGGCACCAGCGGATTTCGCCGCGCGCGATCGGCGGGAGGAATTTCGCCTTCTGCTCGTGCGTGCCGTATTGGAGGAGCGCGGGGCCGAGCATCCAGATGCCGAAGCTTTCAAGCGGCGAGCGCATCTTCATCTTGCGCATTTCGTCCTTGAGGATTTTCACTTCCTCTTTGGAAAGGCCGCCGCCGCCGTACTCTTTCGGCCAGGCGGGAACCGTCCAGCCTTTCGCCGCCATGCGTTCAAGCCAGAGCTTTTGCGCCTCGGACTTGAATTTCCAGTTGCGCCCGCCCCAGCAAATGAATTCCTCGCCCGCCGCGCCGTCCCGCATTTCCTTCGGACAATTCGCGTCAAGAAAGGCGCGCGCTTCTTGTCGGAAAGCCTCAAGGTCGCCCATGCTTCGCTCCGTCATCACCGGCTGCGATCAAACGCAATTGCGCGCTGCGGCGCAACAAGCTTCCGCAGTAGAAGCCGTCACAAGCGCCAGTCGGGCGGGTTTTGAAGCGCGATCCGGCGGATCAACTGCTTGTCGAACTTTTCCGTGCCGAGCCTCGGCAATGGCTGCGGCGAGGTCCAGATCCGCTCCGGCAATTTGAACGTCGCGAGGTCCCGGCCCATGAAGTCGCGGAGTTCTTGCGGATCGAAACGCGCGCCCTCTTTCGGAAAGACGACGAGCCCCACCCGTTCGCCCAGCGCATCGTCCGGGACCGAAAAGGCGAGCGCCTGCGCGACCGCCGGGTGCTGATAGGCGCGCGCTTCGACTTCAAGGCAGGAGATGTTTTCGCCGCCGCGGATGATGAGGTCCTTAAGTCGGTCGACGATGTAGACGAAGCCCTCCTCGTCGATCCGACCGAGGTCGCCCGACTTGAACCACCCGTCCGGCGTCAGCGCCTTCGCGGTGTCCTCCGGGAGGTTGAGATAGGCGCGGAAGTTCGCCGCGGTCCTGATCCAGATCTCGCCGACTTCGCCAGTCTTGCAGTCGCCATGCTCGCCGACGATCTTGATGTCGCAACACGGCGGCAGCGGACCGCCCGTCCAATAGGGCCG
>JACADX010000190.1 GCA_013389125.1 Parvularculaceae bacterium
CCGTCTTTCGCGCAGGCGGCGAGCGCCGCGGCGAGCGCGGCGACTGCCGCAAGTCTCATCGGCGTTTCTCCCTCACAAGGCGAGGGGAATGATAGGCGGGCCGCACATTCCGAGAAAGAGGCCTCAAATCGGCATGCGCATGATTTCCTGATAGGCCTCGATGACGCGATTTCGAACGGCGAGCGCGGTCTCAAGACTGACCTCGGCGGCTGAAATCGCCGTGACGACGTCGACAAGGCTCGCATCTCCCCTTGCGACGTCGGCCGCCGCAGCCTCGCCCGCTTGCAGCGTTGATGCCGTTTCGGCGACCGCGGACTTCACCATATCGCCGAAATTCGGCTTTGCGATCTCGGCCGCCGTCTCGCCGCCGCCGGCGGCCGCCCTTCGGACGGCCTGCGCGTAGGCTTCAGCCGCTTTCAACGCGTCGATCGACATCGCCTACTCCAGAATTCTCAAAGTGGAGGCCGCCATCGACCGCACCTGATCAAGCGCGCCGAGATTGGCCTCATAGCTCCTTTGCGCCTCGCGGAGGTCCATCATTTCAATCAGCGGATTGACGTTCGGCATTTCGATATAGCCTTCAGCGTTCGCGGCCGGATGCGCCGGATCGTATTTCAGCGTGAAGGCCGTCGGATCGAGTTCGACACGCGCCATCCTAACCATGGTCGCATCGGCGTTGCGGTCGAGATAGCTCGAAAAGATCGGCACCTGCCGGCGGTAGGGATCAACACCTTGCGCGTCAGCAGTCGAGTTGGCGTTGGCGAGGTTTTCCGCGACAATCCGTATACGGCCGGATTGCGCGCGCATGCCGGACGCCGAAATCGCCATCGCCGTGTTGAGATCGTCCATATTCTACTCCTCCAGCCGCTGAATGCGCGCGCCAAACAACAGTTTGTCGGCGTACGCCGACGGGGCGCGCATGCCGGGCGCCGAAATCGCCATCGCGGCGTTGAGATCGTCCATCGCCTGCACCTACCTTCCGCCGCGCGCAGCCATCCGGATGAGATCGATTCCTTTTCGATAGACTGTCGAGGCGAGCTGGTAGTCCATGCGCGCCTCCGAAAGCTTCATCATCTGCGTTTCAATCGAAACCTTGTTGCCGCTGAGCGACGCTTCTCCGTCCGGCGCGGCATGCGGCTTGTGCGCAGGCGCTGTTCCGGCCTGGAGATGGCGCGGGTCGCTTGCGCGCATTACTGCGAGGCGCTTGCCGAATTCAGGCGCTTTCAGGTCGCGGGCGACATACCCCGGCGTGTCGGCGTTTGCGACATTTTCCGCAAGGATACTCGTGCGCGCCGCCAGATACTGAAGGCGACTCGCGAGCCCTGTGAACAGCGATGACTTCGGAAAGTCCATGGCTCCAGCCTTTTCCCCACGGCGAGCGTCGCGCCTTATAGTTAAGCGATCGCAAAGGGCGCGAACTTGAACGCCGCCGATGAGCGCGCCAAAATGCAGCTTAATGAAATCTTGCCGGGGAGAGCCTTGCCGACGATGACGAAAAAGCTCGGACTGGTGCTTGGTTCAGGCGCGGCGAGGGGCTGGGCGCATGTCGGCGTTATCAAGGCGCTTGAGGAGATCGGCGTCAGGCCGGACATTGTCGCGGGATGTTCCGTCGGTGCGCTCGTCGGCGGCGCCTGGCTCGTGGGCGGCCTTGACGAATTCGAAGCCTGGGCGCGGGAGCTTTCGCCCCTGTCAGCGCTCGGCGCGTTCAACTTCTGGGTCAATCGCGGCGGGCTTGTGGACACCCGGCCCGCCTTCGAGGCTTTCGCCGCTTTCGACAAGAACATCGAGGAACTGCCGGTGAAGTTCGGCGCCGTCGCGGCGGATCTCGGCACAGGCGAGGAAGTCTGGCTGACGCAGGGCTCCGTTATCGAAGCCGCCCGCGCGTCGAGCGCCATTCCGGTCCTCTTTCACGCGGTGCAACGCGGCCAGCGCTGGCTTGTCGACGGCGCAGTCGCAAATCCGGCGCCGGTGTCGCTCGCGCGATACCTAGGCGCCGACATCGTGGTCTCTGTCGACCTCAACGCCAATCCGCGCGTCCTTGCTCGGTTCAATCCGCCGGCGCCGGGCGTCCCCGCGCTCGAACAGCCGTCTGAAATCGACCAGAACTTCCCGAAGACGATCACCACCTTTATCGAGCAGACGCGAAGCCGCATCGGGCGCCAGATGGCTATTGCGAAGTCGCGGGCGCAGGCGAAGCCCCAGCTTTTTGAAACCGCCTATGCGGCGATCGATATCTTTCAGATGCACCTGACGCGGCTTCGCTCCGACCTTTCGCCCCCCGACATCCACCTGACGCCGGACATGCGCGACGCGCTGCCGAACGCATTCGACCGCGCCGACGAATTCATCGAAAAGGGGCGCGCCGCGCTCATTGAAAAGCGTGAGGAAATTCTGGCGCTTATCAAAGGCTGAAATCACGGGAGACCTTGATGAGGATGAAAGCCGCTATGGTCGCGCTGGCGCTGGCGCTCGCCGGGACCGCCGCCGCGCGGCCGTTCACGATCGACGACGCGCTGGCGATCAAGGAGGTTTCGGACGCAAGGATCAGTCCCGGCGGCGAGTGGATCGCCTATGTCGAGACGCGAAATGATCTTGAGGCGGATGAACAACGAAGCCGCATTTTCATCGTTTCCCGCGACGGCGCGGAGACGTTGGCGATGACCGGCGAGACCTATTCCGCATCCGATCCGCGCTGGACGCCGGACGGAAAATATCTCTCCTTCATCGCCGTGCGGGACGATCTCGACGAGGCGGCGGCCGCGCAGGTCTACACCCTCAATATGAAGGGCGGCGAAGCGGAAGCCTATACGAACGTTCCGCAGGGCGTCGAGGGACATGAATGGTCGCCGGTCGTCGACGGGAAAGGCGGCATGCGGCTTCTGCTCGTCATCCGCGACGAGTCCGAGACCGACAGGACGGCGCGCCTCGCGCGCGAGCAAGGCGACGCGGCGAAAGCCGCGCCCTTCGTCATTGACCGCCGCCAGTTCAAGGAGGACGGCGTCGGCTATCTCGATCGCAGCCGGGCGCACCTTTACGTCCAGGAGGAGCGCGGCGGCGCGCCGAAGCAGATCACGTTCGGCGACTATGAGGATTCCGCGCCGCAATGGCGTCCCGACGGCGCCGAGATCGTCTTCGTCAGCAACAGGACGAAAGAGCCGGACTCCAACGACAATACCGACCTTTGGATCGTCTCGTCGGCGCGGAAGGCGAACGACCTGCAGCCGCGGCGCCTGACGACGAACGAAGGCGCCGACGCCGCGCCGTCATGGAGCGCCGACGGAACGCGCATCGCCTACGTCTCATCCGTCAACCCGCGGCTCTTCTGGTATTCGACGAACCATCTCGCCGTCATCGACGCGGCCGGCGGGCCTGCGCGGCTCGTCACGGAAGCCATAGACCGCAATATCGGCGTTCCGCGTTTCGCCGCGTCGGGCGACAAGGTGATCGCGACCATGGAGACGGAAGGCGAGCAGCGAGTCGTCGAAATCTCGCTTGCGACCGGCGAGGCGAAATCGCTGATCGCCGGCGCCGATACCGTTTATGAATTCGATC
>JACADX010000065.1 GCA_013389125.1 Parvularculaceae bacterium
CCTGATTATCTTGCGCGCCGCAGTGGCGCGGCGCGCTGTCGCGCCGGCTTGCCTTCGGGAGAGGCAGGGCCGATCTTCAATGTCGGGATCGGCGATGGGGGTTTCAATGCGGGTCAAGCTTGCAGCGCTGGCGATAAGCGCCCTGGCGACGTCTGCTTTGGCGCAAGGCGCCGGCGGTTTTTCAGCCGATCCGATTTTTCACGCCGAGGGCGTCGCGCCGCATGCCGCAAGCGAGCGCGAAACGACGCTGAAATGCCACAAGGACCATTCCGGGCTCGCCCTTGTCGCCGCAGAATCCGCCGAAGATGCGAGCGACCGCATCGCCGCCGCCGTCGAAGCGGGCGGCGAACCCGTGATCGTCAAAGTCGCCGATCTTGAATGTCCCTATTGCGCCGCGGCGATAAAGGACGCTTTCGAGGCCCGCGGAGAAATATCGGAAGCGGCGGTTGATCTGAAGAAGGGAGTCGTGACGCTCGTCAGCGAAGCGGGCGAGACGATTGACGACAAGACGATCCGGAAAATCATCGGCCGGCGCGGCTACGACGTGCAGTCGATCGAACGCGGCGGCGCGTTCGACGATTGATCATCTTATGAGGCTGAAATCGCCGCCTTGGTCGCTTCCGCGAAAATGGCGAGACCCTCGTCAAGATGCCGGTCTGAAATCGTCAGCGGCACGAGGCACCTTAGGCACTGCGCGTAAGCGCCGGCGGTCGTCATGATGAGGCCGCGATCGCGCGCTTCCGTCTGGATCCTGCCCGCGAGATCGCCGTCGGGCTTTGAAGGATCGCCTTCCTTGACGCATTCGACGGCGATCATTCCGCCGACCTGGCGGACGTCGCCGAAATGCCCCTTGGCGAGCCCGGCCTGAAGGTCGCGCCAGCTCGACGCGACTTTCGCGCCGATCTCATTAGCGCGCCTCAAAAGCCCCTCCTCTTCGAAAATATCGAGAACGGCGAGCGCGGCGGCGCACGCGACGGGATTGCCGCCATAGGTCGATCCCATGCCGCCGGTTGCGATCTTGTCCATGAGGTCGGCCTTGCCGATGAGAGCGGAGAGGGGAAGACCGGCGGCGATCGACTTCGCGACGCAGATGAGGTCCGGCTCAACGCCTGAATGTTCGAATGCGAACATCTTGCCGGTGCGGCCCATGCCCGACTGGATTTCATCGGCGATGAGCAGGATGCCGTGCTGGTCGGCGATCCGGCGAAGATGCTGCAGGAACTCCGGCGGCGCCGGATTGAAACCGCCCTCTCCCTGCACGGGTTCAACAATCATCGCGGCGACTTCCTCGGCGGGGATCGTCATCTTGAACAGCATCTCGATCGCCTTGATGCAGGACGCGACCGAAACGCCGTGATACTCATCGGGATAGGGCGCGTGATGGATCGCCGGAACGAGCGGGCCGAAGCCCAGCTTGTAGGGCTTTGACTTGCCGGTCAGCGTCGTCGCGAGGAGCGTCCTGCCATGGAAGGCGCCTTCGAAGGCGATGACGCCGGGCCGCCCGGTGATGCGGCGCGCGAATTTCACCGAGTTTTCGACGGCTTCCGCGCCCGAATTAAAGAGCGCCGTCTTCTTTTTCGTCGGACCGGGCGCGAGCTTGTTCAGCCGCTCGGCGAGCTCGACATAGACCTCATACTGGGCGATGCCAAAGCTCGTGTGGAGAAAGCCGTCCACCTGCTTCTTGATGGCGGCGACAACCTTTGGATGCCGGTGGCCGACATTCAAGACGCCGATCCCGCCGATGAAATCTATGTAACGTTTGCCCTCGACGTCCCAGAGCTCGGCGTTTTCAGCGCGCGCAACGTAAACCCCTGATTTTGAAGGCAAACCGGCCGGCAACGCATCGTCGCGGCGGGCCTTCAGCGCGGCGTTCGTGGTGAATTCGTTCTTTCCATGTGTCATTGGTTCGCGCCCTGATTAACGCAGGAATTTCGGGAGTTTCGCGGCGACTTAGCACGTTCCGGGGCAAATTCCAGCGCGCCCGCCGCCTGCGCGCCTGCGCCGCACCAATCGTTAACGATGCGCCCCTTGCGTGATTCGCTTTTGGCGTGTGTAGTCATCAGGTCGCGTTTTCATCGTAGGCGTACCAATTCGGCGAGCAAAGCTGGTAGATTCGACCAAAGCGAATTTCAAGGCCGGCTTTATCGTCCAAGGAGAGGGCCCGGTGACGGACGACGCAATTGCGAAGAATATTCTGAAATTCGTGCGGCAGCTCGACGGCGCGGATACGGATGAGCGCGTGCTTGAAGCCGCGATTTCGCGGCGCTGGCTCGACCGGCGCGGACGGCCGACGGCGAATGGTCGCAAACTGATGAGCGAATTCGACACGCTGCAGAAAATCGGCCGGCCGACGGCGTAGCAGCCGATCTTACCTTTTCCGCAACGCGTCGATCGTCCGTCCGGGCGCAATCTCATTCGCCGCGGTTTTAAGGTCGATGACAGCCGGCAGCCCGCTCGCTTTGGCTTCCGCGTAGGCCGCCGGGAAATCCTCCGTCTTCGACACCGTCGCGCCAAAGGCGCCGAAGGACCGCGCATAGGCCGCAAAGTCCGGATTCTTAAGGTCGGTGCCGGAAACGCGCGCGGGATATTCGCGCTCTTGATGCATGCGGATCGTGCCGTAAGTCGAATTGTTCGACACGAGCGTGACGACGTTGAGGCCGTATTGCGCCGCCGTCGCGAGTTCGTTCGACGCCATCATGAAGCAGCCGTCGCCGGCCGCGCAGACGACGTCGCGCTTCGGATAGACGGCCTTCGCCGCGAGCGCCGCCGGAAAGCCGTAGCCCATCGCGCCGGAGGTCGGAGCAAGCTGCGTCTTGAAGGATTTGTGCCGGTAGAACCGGTGAAGCCACGCCGCATAATTGCCGGCGCCGTTGCACATAATCGCGTCGGCGGGAAGATTCCGGTCGAGCCAGGAAAAGACTTCCGACAGATTGACGCCCTCGCCGACGGCGACCGGCCGCGAAAACGCTTCGAATTCGGAATGGGCCTCATAGGCCTGCTGCAGCCAGCTTTCATCGAGCGTCCACGGCTCCGCGGCGAGCGAGCGCGCCATTGTCTCCGGCGCGGCGTTGATCGCGAGGATCGGCGCATAGACCCGCCCGAGTTCTTCCGCGCCCGGATGGATGTGGATGAGCGGCTGGGCGGCGAGCGGCGCCTTGAAGAGTTCGTAGCCCGATGTCGTCATCTCGCCAAGGCGCGGCCCGAAGGCGATGACGAGATCGGATCGCTTGAGGCGATCGACGAGTTTCGGATTGGGGCCGATGCCGACATCGCCCGCATATTGCGGATGCAGGTTGTCGAAGAGATCCTTCGACCGGAAAGAGGCGCCGACGGGAATGCCGGTCGCCTCGACGAAGGTCTTGAGGTCGTTGACGGCGTCCTGCGTCCATCCGCCGCCGCCGACGAGCAGGAAAGGCCGCTCGGCGCCGCCCAAATGCTCGCGCAGCAATTCAAGGGCGCGTTCGTCGGGGGCGGCCTTTGCGACGGGCGCCGGCGGCAGCGGCTCGGCCTCGGCCTCTTCCGTCAACATGTCTTCGGGGAGCGCGAGGACGACCGGGCCGCGCCGTCCGTTCTGCGCCGTCGCGAAGGCGCGGTTCACATATTCGCCGGCGCGCCATGCGACGTCGATTTCGCTCGCCCATTTGGCGACAGGTCCGAACATCCGGCGATAGTCGATTTCCTGAAACGCCTCGCGGTCGCGCATGTCGCGCGCGACCTGGCCGATGAACATGATCATCGGCGTTGAATCCTGAAACGCCGTGTGGACGCCGACAGCGCCTTGCGTCGCGCCTGGCCCGCGCGTCACCATGACGATCCCCGGCTTGCCGGTCAGCTTGCCGTAGGCTTCCGCCATGTTCGACGCCGACGCCTCGTGCCGGCAGACGATCAGCTTGATGCGGTCCCTGACGTCGTAAAGCGCGTCGAGCACGGCAAGATAGCTCTCGCCGGGGACGCAGAAGACATGCGTGACGCCGTTCATGACGAGAGCGTCGACAAGATGGCGGGCGGCGGTCTGTTTCGTCATGGCCGCCCTTATGCGCCGACGCTTTTGCGGCGGTCAATGAGGCGGTGGCGACCGTTATTTCGCCATCGCCGCGTAGCCGCTTTTTTCAAGGATGGAGTCGGGATCCGTCATTGATATGAGCTCCCTGATCGCCACACGCCGGTCGGGCGCGCGGTCGACATAGGCCGCCGCGATCTCCATGCCGAGCCAATAGCCGAGCTCTCCCGGCCACCCATCGGGCGGCGAGCCGATATTCGCGACCCATCGGAAAAGCGGCGAACCCTTCGCGTATTGCTTCTCGGGCGTCAGCTTCTTCATTGCGCGCCGGTCTTTTTCGAACGCTTTCCAGATCTCCGCCGCACGCGGTTCGGCCCACGCCGCGCGCTCGGGCGAAATCGGCCTCCCCGTCACGAGGGCCGCAACATAGTCCGCAGTTCCTTCCTGAATGACCGATGCCGTC
>JACADX010000066.1 GCA_013389125.1 Parvularculaceae bacterium
ACAGCGGCAAGCCGAGCGCCGCGGTGAGAACGCTTGGAGGAACCGGCGACGTTCACGACTGGTCGATTTCGCGGCGCGTCGTCGAGAGCTGCGGACGGCCGGTCTTTCTCGCGGGCGGCCTCAACCCCTTGAACGTCGTCGAGGCGATCCGCGCGGCGCGGCCGTTCGGCGTCGATATCTGTTCGGGCCTCCGCGACACGGAGCGCGGCTACGCGCTCAACGCCGAAAAGCTCGCGGCGTTCGCCGCGGCGTTGCGCCAAGCCGGCGCCGGCGCGTAACATCGGATGATGACCGCCCGCCATGCCCGCCAGAAGGGGCCTACACAGCGCCAGCTTCGCGCCGGCGAGCTTGTGCGCCATGCGCTGGTCGAGATCTTCCGGCGCGAGGACCTCCGCGATCCGGCGCTTCACGGCCTTTCGATCACCGTCACCGAAGTCCGGATGACGCCGGATCTGAAACAGGCGACGGCGTTCGTCGCCCCCTTGGGCGCGTCGATCGACACGGAAAAACACCCCGAGATCGTCAGGGCGCTCAATCACGCCGCGCCGCATCTTCGGCATCTTCTCGGCGACCGGATCGACATGAAATTCACGCCCTCGCTCGTCTTCCGTTCGGACGAAAGCTTCGCCGAGGCGCGGCGCATCGACGAGCTTCTCGCCAGTCCCAAAGTCGCGCGCGACCTGAAGCATGAATAGCGCTTGACGCGCACGCCATGCGCGATTAACCCTCCGCGCATCGGCTTTCGGCGCGTCCGATCCGCGCGAGGGCGACAACGATCAAGGCGACAATGAGCAAGCAGCGGCGCAAGAAAGGCCGGCCCCTTTCCGGCTGGATCATCCTCGACAAATCTTATGATGTCGGGTCGACCGAGGCGGTCTCGAAGCTGAAATGGCTGTTTCAGGCGCAAAAGGCCGGACACGCCGGAACGCTCGACCCGCTCGCGACCGGCGTCCTGCCCGTCGCCTTCGGCGAGGCGACGAAGACCGTCCCTTACGTGATGGACGGCGCCAAGACCTACCGCTTCACGGCGAAATGGGGCGAGGCGACGACGACCGACGACCGCGAGGGCGACGTCATCGCGCGTTCTGACAGGCGCCCGACGCGCGCGGAGATCGAAGCGGTCCTGCCGCGCTTCACCGGCGCTATCGAACAGGTCCCCCCGCAATTTTCCGCCGTCAAGATCGACGGCGCGCGCGCCTATGACCTTGCGCGCGAAGGCGCGACAATCGCGCTTGAAGCGCGGACGATCGACATTCACGATCTGACGCTCGTCGATATTCCGGATACGGATCACGCCGTTTTCGAAGCGACGACCGGCAAGGGCGCTTATGTCAGGGCGCTCGTCCGCGACATCGCCCGCGCGCTTCAGACCGAAGGCCATGTCGCGGCGCTCCGGCGAACGGCGGTCGGCCCGTTCCGGGCCGAGGACAGCGTGACGATCGAGGCGCTTGAAAAGCTCGAGACGCCGGAGGCGCGCGACGCCGCGCTCTTGCCCGTCGATGCGGGGCTACGAGGCCTTCCCGCGGCCGCCGTCGGCGGGCCGGAGGCGGAAAAGCTGAAACGCGGCCAGCCGGCGGTCATTTCGCCGGCCGTCGCGAAAGGCGTCCGGGGCGGCGAGGCGGGCCTTATTCCGGCCGTTCTCGCCTCGCTCCATGGCGAGGCGGTCGCGATCTGCGCGCTCGACGGCCTCAAACTGAAACCCTTGCGGGTGTTCAATCCGTAACAGCGCGCGAATGCGGCTTTCCAGCCCCTCGCCCCCGGGTTAGCCTCGGTCAGCAATCGAGGGGTCCATCATGAAATTCGCTGTTTGCGCCTTGGGCGCGCTCGCCGCCGCTCAAGGGTCGGCGCTCGCGCAAAATATGCAACTGACGCCTGCGGGCGCCGTCATCCAGAAGATCTCATCGAACGATTTGATTACGATCCTTCAGTCCGCACAGCTTGGCGCGCGTCTCATTGACGATGCGGCGGACGGCACGAAAACGATCGAAGTCTCATCGGGCGGCGACTTCGTTTACATGGCGATGCGCGGCTGCGAGGGGGCGGGCGGCGCGAGCCCTTGCGAACTCGTTCAGCCCTACGGTTTTTTCAACGCGCAGGGCGTGACGCTCGATCAGGTGAACAATTTCAACATGAATGTGAGCGGCATCGCGACGGCGGCGCTGCTTCCGGACCGCGGCGTCATGGCGACGAAGATCTATCTCAATGGCGGCGTGACGCCGTCCAATCTCATCTACGAGCTCAGCGTCTATTTTTCGGACATCACGCGTCTTCTCGAAGCGCTGAAACCGGGCGCGATCGCGCAGGTCTCCTATACCGCCGACGACCTCGGCCGGCCGAATGCCGGCGTTGAACTGGGGTCGTTCAACGGGCCTGAAACGCCGCACGTCAACGCGATCGGCGGCGCGCGCGCCGGCTTGATGACCGAAGCCGTGAAGGCGGTACTCGTAGGGCGCGGCAAGACCTTGAACTGACCGCGCGGGGGGCTTAGCGCGCCGGGCGCAAAAGCGGAAACCGGTTTTACGCGAAAAGGCGCGCCAGAATAATGATTTGATCGTCGGGTGCGATTTGAAGATCGCGCCCGACGATCTAGGCGTTGCCGTCCGTCGCTTGCGGGGGCGCTTGCTTTCCGCCCTTCCGTCCGCCATAAGCCCCCATCCTTTCGACCCTGCTGGACGGCGTCCCGGCGGGGCCGGCATCATCCGACGCCGCGGAGCAGAACCGATGTCGATTACGCCCGAGCGTAAGGCGAAACTCATCAAGGAGTTCGCGACCAAGAAGGACGATACCGGCTCGCCGGAGGTCCAGATCGCGATCCTCTCCGAGCGGATTTCGAATCTCACCGAACATTTCAAGGATCACGTCAAGGACAATCACTCGCGCCGCGGGCTTTTAAAGCTCGTCTCGCAGCGCCGGCGTCTCCTCGATTACGTGAAGCGGATGGACGAAAAGCGCTATCAGGCGCTAATCGAGCGCCTCGGCCTTCGCCGCTAGGCGCGCCTAAGGGCGTTTGCTTCGTCAGGCGCCCCAGATTGCCCGAATTGCGATTCGCGCGATTCGGCCTTCCCCAAGGGGGGAAGGCGGGGAACTGAAGGAGCAAGGAATGAAACTTTCCGGACTTTCCGCTGTCGTCACCGGCGGCGCGTCGGGCCTCGGCGCGGCGACCGCCGAAGCGCTCCATGCGCAAGGATGCAAACTCGCGCTCTGGGACATGAACGCCGAGAAGGGCGAGGCGCTGGCGAAAAGGCTCGGCGGCGTCTTCTGCGCGGTCAACGTCGCGGACGAGGCGAGCGTCAAGGCGGGGCTGGAGAAGACGATCGCGGCGATCGGGAGTCCTCGCATCCTCATCAACTGCGCGGGGATCGCGATCGGCGAGAAGACCGTCGGCAAGAACGGCCCGCACAAGCTCGAGAATTTCAGGCGCGTCATCGACGTCAACCTTGTCGGCACGTTCAACTGCATCCGTCTCGTCGCCGAGGCGATGGAAAAGCTCGACGCGCTTGAGGACGGCGAGCGCGGCGCCATCGTCAACACCGCATCGGTCGCGGCCTTTGACGGTCAGATCGGACAGGCGGCGTATACGGCGTCGAAGGCCGGCGTCGCTGGCATGACCTTGCCGATCGCGCGCGATCTCATGAACGCCGGGATCCGCTGCAACACCATCGCGCCCGGGAT
>JACADX010000181.1 GCA_013389125.1 Parvularculaceae bacterium
CTCTTCGTCGTCGCGGCGCTCGCCGCGGCGAAGTCCCCGCGCGAGGCCTGCGCCGGCGACGGCGCGCCGCCGGGGGCCGTCGCGATGAAGGAGTTCGCAATTCCGGACGCGGCGCTGTCAGCGCCAGGTCGGCCGCTTGCCTACATGTCCGTGCTCGCGCCGGCCGACTGGAAAGCCGAGGGCGCGCTTTATCCGCGGGCGGGCGATCCCTGCGGTCTTCGCTTTTCGCTCAAATGGCGCGCGGCCTCGCCCGACGGACGATCGACGGTCGAAACCTTCCCGGAGGCGGCGTGGACGGCGTCGCGACGCGAGGCGCAATTTTCAAGCTGTCCGTCGCGGCCGGTTTTCTCGGCGGCCGAATACGCGGAGGATCTGCTTTCGCGACACGGCGTCAAAGCGCCGGCCGCGACGTGGCGCGCGCGCGAGGATATCGCCGCGCCGTTTCGAACGCCGCCGGCAGCGGGCGGCGAGACGACCGCCGACGCAGGCGAGCTTTCGTTCCGCGCCGAAGGGGCGAGCGACGCGCTTTTGATCGCCGCCGTCGTCATCTGGAAACCGGCCCATTTCATTCCGGAAGATGAATGGCGCGGCTATGCGCCGCCCGCAATTCTCGCGACGGCGCCGGCGGGAAAACTTGACGCAGACCTCGTCGAGGCGGTGCGCGCCTCGGCGATCGTCAATCCGGACTGGCAGGCCGCGCAGGAGCGCTTGAGCGGCGCGGACGCGGCGCCGATGCGCAAGACGGTCGCGGCCCGTCCGCCGTTTCCAAACCGCACCGCCGGCGCGCCGGTGACGAAATGCGGGCGGGCCTACGCGCCGCTCTCAACCCCGCTTTTGTGGCGGCGAGACGACGGGCGGGTCTATTACATCCCGCGAGGCGCGGCGTCCGTTCAAGACTAAACGGAACATAAATTGAGCGCCCGCGCGGCGGCGTCCGGCCGACCCTGGGTCCGCTTGGCCGCGCGCGGCGAATTGGTTAAGGATTCGCCGCCGGGGAACGAGGGGGGACGCCTCATGAAAAAAGCTTTCCTGTGCGCGCTGGCGCTTGGCGCTTTCGCCTGCTCGAAATCCGACGCCGGCGGCGCGGCGCCGCCCGCTGATTCATCCGCCTACGGCGCAAATGCCGACGTCGCGCCGCCGCAGCAATTCGCGATGGCGGGTCCGATGGGACAGCAGGCCCCGCGCGGCGCGGCGCGCAACTATATGCGCTTTGAGCCGGCGGTCATCGTCGACGCGACGGGCTTTGAGCGGCCGATCGGCGCGGCGAGCCTTTTTATCCCTCACGGCTGGAGAACCGAAGGCGGCGTCTACTGGGCGTCGGATTTCCTTTGCGTCAACGGCTATAATTTTCTTTGGAGCGCGACCTCGCCCGACGGCTCGATGAGCCTCGGCATTTCGCCGCAAGCCGCGTGGGCGTTCGCCAGCGGCGTCCCCGCCTCCCCGCAGCCGGGCTGCCCGACAGTCGCGATCGCGAGCGTCAGACAATATCTTGAGGCGAGCCTGCAGCAGTCAATGCCCGGCGCGCGCGTGCTTGACTATCGCGACCGGCCGGACCTCGTCGCCGAAGTCGGGGCGAAGCCCCAAAGAACGCCGATGCCGATGGGCGAAATCCAGAGCTGGGCCGAGGGCGGCGAAATCCTCTTCGCATTCCAGCAGGGCGGGCGCGACATGCGCGGCACGAGCGCCGCCGTCGTCCAGTTCCAGAAAATGATCACGGACATGTCGTCGATCTACGGCAACGATCCGACAATCATGCAGATGCCGCAACAGTCGGCGATGCGCACGGAATCGGTGAACGCCTTCGCACATCCGGGATTTGTCGCGACCGCGCCAAACGGCCAGCTCAACCCGGCGTTTTTCGAGGCGCTTCGGAAGACGATCAAGCCGAACCCGCAATGGGCGGCGAGGATCGCCGGCCACAACGCCGCGATCGGCCGCGTCGCGCTTGAGGAGAGCCGCAAGCGCAGCGCGATGATCGCGCGCTCGAATGAGGAGATTTCGCGCATTAGGCAGGAGACGTGGAACGCCTATCAGGAAAGCGCCGACCGGCGCGCCCGCGAGTTCGGCGAACTGATGAAGGGCGTTGAGACCTGGTCCGACGCCGACTCGCCGGGCGGAACCGTCGAGCTTTCGAGAAGCGATCACGCGTGGCGCCTCAATGACGGAAGCTACATTCTGACTGACGACCCGAATTTCGATCCCTGGAGAGACCTGCAACTGGAAGGCAGGCGTTTGGAGGCCGTGCAATGAAAACGATCTTGATGCTGACCGCCGCGGCGGCCCTCGCCGCCCTGCCGACATTCGCGTCCGCGCAGGACACGTTCGGCGGCGGCGGGCAACAGCCGCAGCAGCAGCAGCAGCCGCAATATCCCGCTCCGCAGCCGGGCTATCCGCAGCAATACCCGCAACAGCCCGGCTACCCCCAGCAGCCGCAGCAGCCCGGTTACCCCCAGCAGCCGCAGCAGCAGGGCGCGAACCTCGATCAGATGATGCAGATGGAACGGCAGGATTTCGGCGTCCAGCCGACGCGCGAGCTTCACAACGGGCAGATGCACGGGCCGACGCCGGCGAGCATTCCCGGCGGCCAGGTGATCACGACCAAAGGTCTCGTTTCGCTCGTCCAAGGCAAACAGGCGCCCTATTTCCTCTTCGACGTCCTCGGCGGACCCGAGACGCTTCCTGGCGCGATGCCGGCCGCGTGGCTCGCTCAGCCCGGCTCATTCAGCGACCAGACCCAGCAGCAGTTTTCACAAATGCTCCAGCAGGGAACGCAAGGCCGCAAGGACGTTCCCCTCATCTTCTATTGCCTGTCGACGCAGTGCTGGATGTCGTATAACGCCGCCCTGCGCGCTATCAATGCGGGGTATACGAATGTTCTCTGGTATCGCGGCGGCATCGAGGCTTGGAAGGCGGCCGGCCTTCCGACGCAGCCGGCGCAGCAAGGCTATCCGCAGCAGCAGGGCGCCGGCCAGGGGCAAGGCGGCTACCCGCCGCAACAGGGATATCCCCAGCAGCAGAATTACCCGCAACAGCAAGGCTATCCGCAGCAGCAGAGCGGCGGCTCCTGGCCGCAGCAATAATACGGCCCCCTGATGACGACGGCCGAGCCGACAACGGCCGCATCGCCGGCGCCGCCCGCCGCATCGCCGGGTTCCACGGCGGCGATTGATGAGCCGGCGCCGCCGCCGCGCAAGCGACGATCATTGCGGGCTCTCTTTCGGCGGCGGCGCGGCGTCCTGCGCGGACTGACGCTCGTGCTGGCGACGGCGCTTTCGCTATTCGGCACCGTCGGCCAGTTCTATTTGGTCGACAAGCTTGAAGACGCGGTCGCCGCGCGCGCCGAGGAAATGCGCTCGATCGAGACCCGCACTGAAACCTTGCGCACGGCGCAATCCGCCTATTTCAACGCGCAGGTCCAGGGCAATATGCTGTTCGCGCTCAATCCCGCGGACCGGTCGGTGAACAAAGGCATCGTCGGCGACCTTTACGGCCTCGCGCTTTACGACCGCGCGTTTCCGTTCCGATCAATCCTCGGCGAGCTGGCGATCGCCGGCGCCATTGACTTCAAGACCGTAAACGACCGCTACAACGCCCTTCGGGAAGCAGCGATGTCGGACTTCGCCTATGCGTCGTTCATGGCGGTCGGCGAATTCGAGCGCCACATCCTCGATCAGGCGATGACGCTCCACGGCGCCTTGCAGGACCGTTACTGGAAAGCCGCCGACGAGAAAACGAAGGCGGAAGCGGAAGCGGCGCGCCGGCGCGCCGCGCTTCTCGCGGTCACCGGCGTCGCCACCTGCCTCTTTCTTCTCGCCAATCTGATGGGCGTCAAAGGCTAGAGTTTCGCGCCATGATTCGGAATCGGGGCGCTTCCCCAGTCATTGTTTATCGCGGCGTTTACGCGCTGAACCGCGCACACTTCAGCGCACGCCGCTCTAAGGCGCGGTCTTCTTCATACCTTCAAGCGCCATGACCCGCGCGTTCCACGCCCCGATATTCGGATAGTCGGCGAGCGGCAGGTCCATCGCCTTGGCGTGGGTCAAGCC
>JACADX010000182.1 GCA_013389125.1 Parvularculaceae bacterium
CCGCCTTCGATAGGCGCGCAAAGGTCGCGACATGACCGCGCGCGCGAGCATCTTTGTCCCGCTCGACTCGGTTGCGATCGCGCTGGGCGCTGACGAGATCGCGGCGGCGTTCATCGCCGTCGGCCATGATGTCGTGCGCACCGGATCGCGCGGCATGCACTGGCTTGAGCCGCTCATCGAGATCGAACGGGACGGCGTGCGCTTCGGGTTCGGTCCTGTCGAGGCTGTGGACGTATCCACATTGATTGCGGCGATCGAGAACGGCCGCCCGCATCCGAAGTCGATCGGTCCGGTCGAGGCATTGCCCTATTTCAAGCGCCAGAAACGGCTCACCTTCGCGCGCTGCGGCGTCGTCGATCCCTTGAGCGTTGAAGACTACCGCGCGCATGGCGGCTTTAAGGGGCTTGAGCGCGCGGCTTCGAAACCCGGCGCTGAGATCTGCGAGGCGATCCTCGAATCGGGCCTGCGCGGTCGCGGCGGCGCAGGGTTTCCGGCAGGCATTAAGTGGAGAACGGTCTCCGGCGCCGTCTCCGATCAGAAATACATCGTGTGCAACGCCGACGAAGGCGACAGCGGGACCTTCGCCGACCGCATGATCATGGAGGGCGATCCATTTCTTCTAATCGAGGGTATGGCGATCGCCGCGCGCGCCGTCGGCGCGACGCAAGGCTTCATCTATCTCCGATCGGAATATCCGGTTGCGGCGCGCGTCATGGGCGCGGCGATCAAGGCGGCCTATGACGCCGAGATTCTCGGCACTGACGCTTTCGGCGCGGGAAGGCGCTTCGATCTCGAACTCTTCATCGGCGCCGGCGCTTATATCTGCGGCGAGGAGACGTCGCTTCTCAATAGCCTTGAAGGCAAGCGCGGGGAGGTGAGAGCGAAGCCGCCTCTGCCGGCGCTTGAAGGACTCTTCGGCAAGCCGACGCTCGTGCAGAATGTGCTCACGTTTTGCGCCGTTCCGACGATCATCGCCGACGGCGCGAAGGCCTATGCGAGCGTTGGCGTCGGCAAATCGACGGGAACGATGCCGTTCCAGCTTTCAGGCGACGTCAAGCATGCGGGACTGTTCGAGGCGCCGTTCGGCATGACGTTGCGCGCGCTCGTCGAGGATATCGGCGGCGGAACGCGTTCGGGTCGCCCCATTCGCGCGATCCAGATCGGCGGGCCTTTGGGCGCTTATCTGCCCCCGTCGCTGTACGACACGGCAATTGATTACGAAGCGCTCGCCGCGATCGGCGCCGGCGTCGGCCACGGCGGCGTCGTCGTCTTCAACGACAGCGTCGATCTCATGCAGCAGGCGCGATACGCGTTTGAATTCTGCGCTGAAGAGTCCTGCGGCAAGTGCACGCCCTGTCGGATCGGCGCCGTGCGCGGCGTCGAGGTGATGGACCGCCTGCGGGACGGCGAGGACCCGCCGAAACACATGGAAGTCCTCAAAGATCTTTGCGAGCTCATGGTTGACGGCTCGCTCTGCGCCATGGGCGGCATGACGCCGATCCCGGTCGAAAGCGCCCTCAAGCACTTTCCGGAAGACTTCGCTTTTCCATCGAAACGGCGTACATTCGGCGCCGGATCGGAGAAGCCGTCATGACGATCCTCAAAGAGAAAGACTACGGGACGCCGCGCCCGAAGAGCGCGCGCAAGGTGCGGCTCAAGATCGACGGATTTGACGTCGAGGTCGAAGAAGGCGCTTCGATCATGCGCGCGGCCGCGTCGATCGGAACGTCCATCCCGAAGCTCTGCGCAACAGACCGGCTGAACGCCTTCGGATCCTGCCGCCTTTGCCTCGTAGAGATCGAGGGCTGGAAGGGAACGCCCGCGTCCTGCACGACGCCGGTCGCGGACGGCATGATCGTGCGGACCGAAACGCCGCGCCTTGCAAGACTCCGGCGCGGCGTGATGGAGCTCTACATCTCCGACCATCCGCTCGACTGCCTTACCTGCTCAGACAATGGCGACTGCGATTTGCAGGACATGGCGGGGCGCGTCGGGCTCCGCGACGTGCGCTACGGCTTTGAGGGCGAGAATCACTTCGGCAAGGAGAAAGACCTCTCCAACCCCTATTTTCAGTTCGAACCGTCAAAATGCATCGTCTGCTCGCGCTGCGTGCGCGCGTGCGACGAAGTGCAGGGAACGCTGGCGCTGACAATCGAGGGGCGGGGCTTCAATTCGAAAGTCGCCTTCGCCGGCGCGAATTTTTTCGACAGCGAATGCGTCTCTTGCGGCGCCTGCATCGACGTTTGCCCGACCGCGACCTTGCAGGAAAAGAAAATCGCCGAACTCGGCGTTCCGGATCGCACCGTGCTGACGACTTGCGCCTATTGCGGCGTCGGCTGCTCGTTCAAGGCGGAACTCAAGGGCGATCAGGTCGTGCGGATGACGCCCTACAAGGAAGGCAAAGCCAATCACGGTCACTCTTGCGTCAAGGGCCGCTTCGCCTGGGGCTACGCCGCACACCCCGATCGCGTCACGGCGCCGCTCATCCGCGACAAGATCACGGATCCTTGGCGCGAGGTCTCCTGGGACGAGGCGATCGGCTACGCCGCGCGCCGGCTCAAGGAGACGCAGCAAAAATACGGCCGCAAGTCGATCGGCGCAATCTCATCCTCGCGCTGCACGATCGAGGAAGTCTGGGTCGTTCAAAAGATTGTTCGCACTGCGTTCGGCAACAACAATATCGACACCTGCGCGCGCGTCTGTCACTCGCCGACCGGCTACGGGCTCAAGCAGACCTACGGCACGTCGGCAGGCACGCAGGATTTCGACAGCGTCGAGGACGCCGACGTCATCCTGATTATCGGCGCCAATCCGACCGATGCGCACCCGGTCTTCGCCTCGCAAATGAAGCGGCGCCTTCGAAAGGGCGCGAAGCTCATTATCGTCGACCCACGCGCGATCGATCTCGTCCGGACGCCCCATATCGAGGCTGCGCACCATCTTCAGCTTCAGCCGGGCACGAATGTCGCGCTCATCAACGCCTTCGCGCATGTCGTCGCGACCCAAGGGCTTGTTGCGCAATCTTTTGTCGACGAACGCTGCGATCTCGCGTCGTTCCGGGAGTGGCTCGACTTCATCAAGCGGCCGGAGAATTCGCCCGAGCGCGTTTCGTCGATCACCGGCGTTCCCGCGGCGGACATCCGCGCCGCCGCGAGACTCTATGCGACTGGCGGGCGCGCCGCGATCTATTACGGCCTTGGCGTCACCGAGCACAGCCAGGGCTCGACGATGGTCATGGGCATGGCGAACCTCGCCATGGCGACCGGCAATATCGGGCGGCGCGGCGTCGGCGTGAATCCGCTCCGAGGCCAGAACAACGTGCAAGGCTCCTGCGACATGGGCTCATTCCCGCACGAATTCTCCGGCTATCGCCACGTGTCGGACGACGCAACGCGCGCGCTCTTCGAGAAGGCCTGGGGCCGACCGCAAGACAAGGAGCCGGGGTTTCGCATTCCGAACATGTTCGACGAGGCGGTCGGCGGCGCCTTCAAGGGCCTTTACGTGCAGGGCGAAGACGTCGCGCAATCAGATCCCAATACGCAGCATGTCGAAGCGGCGCTGTTGGCGCTCGACGTGCTCATCGTGCATGACCTCTTTCTCAACGAGACGGCGCGGTTCGCTCACGTCTTCCTTCCCGGCGTCTCGTTTCTTGAAAAGGATGGCTGCTTCATCAACGCGGAACGCCGGATCAACCGGGTTCGAGCCGCCATTCCCAACAAGGCCGGAATGCAGGAATGGCAAGCGACGCAGGCGCTCGCGAATGCGCTCGGCTATGAGGCGATGAATTTCAGATCATCATCCGAGATCATGGACGAGATCGCGGCGCTGACGCCGACTTTCGCCGGCGTGTCGCATCGGATGCTCGACGAATTGGGCAGCGTGCAATGGCCCTGCAACGACAAGGCGCCCAAGGGCACGCCGATTATGCATGAGGCCGGCTTTGTGCGCGGCAAGGGTCTCTTCGTCATGACGGAGTTCCAGCCGACGCCGGAAAAAACCAACAGCCTTTATCCGCTCATCCTAACGACGGGCCGCATCCTGTCGCAGTATAATGTCGGCGCGCAGACGCGGCGCACCGCGAACGAGCAGTGGCATGACGAGGACGTTCTCGAAATCCATCCCGCCGACGCGGAAGCGCGCGGCGTCCGCGACGGCTGCTGGGTCGCGCTGAGGAGCCGCAAGGGCGAAATCGTCCTCAAAGCGCAGATAACCGAGCGCGTCGCGCCGGGCGTTGTCTACACGACCTTCCATCATCCGGAGACCGGCGCAAACGTCGTCACCACCGAATATTCGGACTGGGCGACGCAATGCCCCGAATACAAGGTGACGGCGGTCGAGGTGACGCCGGCCAATCATCGTTCGGACTGGCAGCGACGCTATGCCGAAACGCTTCCCGCGATGCGCCGCGTCGTCGCCGAACCGGCGGAGTGACGTGGTTTCGATCCGCCACTTCGGACAGCCGCCGGCGGTTGATCGCGAAATTGCGGCGGGGGACGCGCGATGGCGCGTGCCGGAGGAAACGCCGGTCGCGCTGATCTGCAATGGACGCAATTACGCCGTGATGCTGGCGACGCCGGCCGACCTGGCCGATTATGCGGTGGGGTTTTCGCTTACGGAACGTGTTGTCGCGGATGTTTCCGACATCGAGGCGATCGACATCCATCAGGAGTTGCGGGGCGTCGACATACGACTGACGCTCACTTCGGATGCGATTGAGCGCTTTGATGCGCGCCAGCAGCGGCGAAATCTCGTCGGGCGCGCGGGCTGCGGCGTCTGCGGCGTCGAAAATGCGGAGACGTTTTTCGAGAGGTTGCCGCGCGTCAGCGAACAAAAGGCGAAAATCGACGCGGCCGCGCTTTTGCGGGCGGCGGCGGATCTTGCGCGACATCAGCCGCTGAATGCGCGAACGCGCACCGTGCACGCCGCGGCTTTTGCAAGTCCTGACGGCGAGATCTTGCTCGCGCGCGAAGACGTCGGCCGTCATAACGCGCTCGACAAGCTCCTCGGCGCGCTGGCGTTGAGCGGGTCGCCGACGGCGAGCGGCTTTGTCGTGATGTCGAGCCGCTGTTCCTACGAAATCGTCGAGAAATCCGCGCGAGCGGGAATTGAAGCAATCCTTTCGCTCTCGGCGCCGACTGCATTCGCGATCAATAAGGCGGAAGAAGCCAATATCGCGCTTTACGTGATTTCCTCAGCTCGCGCCGTGGCGATTGGGCGATAAATGTCCCGCGCGATCGCCATTTCCCGGACTTTGAAAACCGGGTAGAAGGCAGGCGCGCTCAATCGTTCGGGAGAGGACCTTAATGAAGACCAGAGCCGCCATCGCCGTTGCGCCCTTAAAGCCGCTCGTCATCGAGGAGATCGACCTTGAAGGGCCAAAGCCCGGCGAAGTGCTCGTTGAAATCAAGGCGACCGGCGTCTGCCATACCGACGCCTACACGCTCGAAGGCAAGGACTCCGAAGGCGTCTTCCCGTCGATTCTCGGGCATGAAGGGGCGGGGATCGTGCGCGAAATCGGCGCCGGCGTCACGAGCGTCGCGGTCGGCGATCACGTCATTCCTCTCTACAC
>JACADX010000077.1 GCA_013389125.1 Parvularculaceae bacterium
GAGCCGATCATCGAAGCGAAGATCGTTCGTGCGGGCTCTTCCGGCCTCATGGCCGCGGTCCTAGGGCCGGGCATGCGCGCGGTGACGATGCGGATCACGCCCGAGACCGGCGTTTCCGGCTTCGTGCTTCCCGGCGATCGCGTCGACATCTACTACTCCGAGACCAACAACAACAACGTCACGAAGACGGAACTGCTTCTGGAGGACGTGCGCGTTCTCGCGATCAACACGGTCTACTCCGAAAATCCCGAGGCCCCGGTCATCGAAGGCGCGAACGCGACCGTCGAACTGTCGCCGTCGGATGCGGAGTATTTCATCACCACCCGCGCTTCGCGCGGCGAGATGAGCTTTGCGCTGCGCAGCGTCTTCACGCCCGAAGAGGGCCAGACGCAGGCGCGTCGCGACGGAAGCGTAAAAGTCATTCGTTATGGCCGCTCGTAACAGATCGCTTGAGGGGATGCCAATGCGCGTCAAAACGGTTTCAATGCTCAACGCCGGCGCGCGCTTCTTCGTCGCGCTCTGCGCGACGGCCGCGCTCGGGCTCGCCGCGCCGGCGGCTGCCCAAAAGAGCGCGAAGATCGATTTCGGCGGCGACGGCGCTGCGTCGAAAAGCATCGTGCTGCCGCTCAACAAGGCGGCGATCGTCGAACTTCCGCAACCTGCGGCGGACGTCCTCGTGTCGCAGCCGACGATCGTCGACGCCGTCATCCGTTCGCCGCAGCGGGTTTATCTCTTGGGGCTTCAGGTCGGGCAGGCGAACGCTTTCTTCTTCGACGCCAACGGCCGTCAGATTCTCAATCTTGAGATCCAGGTCGAGCGCGACGTCGATGCGCTGACCGATCTCATCGCGCGCCTGATGCCTGACGCCCGCATTTCGGCCGAGGCGATCAACGACAACGTCGTCCTCAAGGGGACCGTGCCGTCGGGCGTTCAGGCGACTGACGCCGCCGACATCGCCGCGCGCTTCGTCGGCGATCCGAAAAAGGTCATCTCGATGGTTTCGATCCGCGACCGCGAGCAGGTGATGCTCAAGGTTCGCGTCGTCGAGATGCAGCGCTCGCTCATCAAGCAGCTCGGCCTTGATCCGTCGGGCGTCGCCTCGCTGTCGAATTCAACGCTTGAAGCGGCGGCCTCGACGATCGCCAGCGGCGCGACGGCATGTCTTTCCGGCACCTTCACGCGTTTCTTCGGTTCGAGCGATCAGTCGAATGTCAGCCTGTCGTTCCAGGCGCTTGAGCGCGTCGGTCTTGTGAAAACGCTCGCCGAACCGACGCTCACGGCGGTCTCGGGCGAGACGGCGAGCTTCCTCGCCGGCGGCGAATTCCCGATCCCGGTCGGACAGAACGACGGCGTCATCTCGCTTGAGTTCAAGGAATTCGGCGTCGGCCTCGGCTTCACGCCGCTCGTCCTCGACAAGGGACGGATCAACGTCAAAGTGTCGACCGAGGTGAGCGAAATCTCCTCGCTCAACAACTTCTCGCTTTCCGGATCGACGGCGACGATACCCGGCGTCCCGGACGAACTCATTCCGATCGACACGGACGGCGACGGAATTCCGGACGACGTCTTCAACGTGACTCAGACCGCCGGCGTCGAAAATCCGCCGACCGTCTTTACGACGTCGGGCCTCACCGTTCCCTCGCTCACCGTGCGCCGCGCCAAGACGACGGTCGAACTTCCCTCAGGCGGCAGCCTCGTGATGGCGGGCCTCCTCCAGGAGAACATGCGCCAGACCGTGCAGGGCATTCCCTATCTCAAGGACATCGCCGTGCTCGGGCAGCTCTTCCGCAGCCGCGATTACGCGAATTCCGAAACCGAGCTCGTCATCATCGTGACGCCCTATCTTGTCGATCCGACGCACGAGTCGAAGCTCACGGATCCGCTCAAGGGCTTCGTCGCGGCGAGCGACATGCAGACGATCCTGCTTGGCGATCTCGTCGCCACCTACGGGCTTTCCGGGGCCGGCGTCGAGGAAAAGACGCTGCAGGGACCGATGGGATTCATTCTCGATTAAGGAGACGCATCAATGAACGCTGGCATGAAAAAGCTTCTCCTGATCGCCGCGGCGGCCTCGGCTGCCGGCTGCGCGCCGAAGTTCAACGGTCATGAGCACGCGCTCTCGGTCGCCGAGGAGCATCCGATCTCCGTCGACGCGCAGATCGTCACGATGACGCTCGCCGGCGGATCGGGCGGCCTTTCCGATCTCGACAGCGCGCGCCTTAAAGCGTTCGCCGATTCCTACATGCGCAACGGCCACGGCGCCTTGTCGATCACGACGCCGTCCGGCGGCGACGGCGCGGCGGTCCGGGAAGCGCTCTACGAAGCCGGCGTCCCGCATTCCGCGATGTCGGACGCCGCCTATCGCGCCGGCGAAGGGTCCTCGCGCGACGTCATCCTTTCTTATTCGCGCTACGTCGCGACGCCGAGCGCATGCGGCATCTGGGACGGCGAACGCGACAGAAACTATCGCAACATGCGCACCCCGAATTTCGGCTGCGCGGCCCAGAACAATCTCGCAGCGATGATCGGCGATCCGCACGATCTCGTCGAGCCTGCAGCGATGACCGCGCCTGATTCGCAGACGCGCATCCGCGGCGTCACCAAGTACCGCAGAGGCGAAGACACCGGCAGCAAGGA
>JACADX010000041.1 GCA_013389125.1 Parvularculaceae bacterium
CCGCCGTCGCCGGCGTAAGAAGCAAATAGGGAGGGCCGGCGGAAATGGAACGGCCTGCGCCCCTCTTTCGCCGCAAGAGAGGCGCATTTCGTCGAGCGGCGGCGGCCGCCGCGCGGGCCGACGCGTGGGGCGTTCGGTCCGCCGCTCACGGCGGCGCGAGCGTCGCGCCAGAGCTTCGCGCCAGGATTCGGAATCGGGGCGCTTGCTCTAATCCTTGTTTGTCGCGGCGTTTGCGCGCTGAACCGCGCGCGTTTAAGCGCACGCCGCTCTAAAGGCCGAAAAACGGCTGAAAGACGCGGCCGAAAAGCGTCGCAAACTTCAACGGCGCGCTGGTCGCGATAAGACAGATGCACGGTTTGTCGCCTGTCGCGACAGGTCCGTGCCAGACGTCGCCGTCGAGATCGGCAAGATCGCCTTCGGCGAACTCGCCGACTTCGTCAACGTAAGAACCACGCAAGATGAGCGTCAGCTCCTCATCGCCATGCGTATGCCTCGGAACGCGCACGCCCGGCGCAAGTTTCAGGAGACGCAGGACGCCCGGACGATATCCCTCCGCCGGAATGACGCGCTGCGCGACGCCGGGGGCGACGGCGCGCCACTCGATCGCGTCAACGCCGTCTTTCAAATAGACGGCGAGCGGATGCGAAGCGTCGAGCGAAAAATCATTGGCGGCGCGCGTCGAAACCGGCCGGGACGCTCGTTCCTGCCTGCCGGCGCGCGCCCAGAAACTGTCAAGCGCGCTGTTATTCATCGCGACTGGCTCAATCGACAGCAGGCACGCGCCGCCGACCGCCTCGAAATCGCGAACCGCGGTTCGGCATGCGCCGCACGCCGACACATGGGAAGCAACGACGACCGCCCGCGCTTCATCGAGATTTCCGGCCGCATAGGCGGCGAGCGTCAGCTCTTTTGGGTGATGACGAATTTCACGCAACGCAGTCACCAAGCTCCTTTCTGATCTTCTCAAAGGCGAGCCTTAAGCGCGACTTCACGGTGCCGAGCGGCAGTCGCAGGCGCTCGGCGATTTCCGCATGAGCGAGGTCTTCAATGAAGTGCAGCTTCACGACCTCGTGCTGCGCGGGCGGCAAGGCGCTGAACGCCATCCTTATCCGTTCATCGCGCGCGCCGATGTCGATGATCTGGTCGGGATGAGGGTCGTGCTCCGGCGCAAAGGCGGGCTCGTGCGGATCTAGCTCCGGTTTCGCAGCGCGCCTTGCCGCGTCAATGCGGACGTTGCGGGCGATCGTGAAGATCCACGTCGAGGCGGACGCCTTCCCGGGATCAAAAAGCTTCGCCTTTCGCCAGACGCGGAGCATCGCCTCCTGGGAGAGATCGTCTGCGAGGTCGGCGGCGGCTCCGATTTTCATGAGGTAGCTCTTGATGCGCGGGGCAAAGACCTGGAACAAGGCGTTGAACGCATCGCGATCGCCGTCCGACGCGACGCGCAATAACAAGCCGTTCAGCCGCTCGGCCGTCGGAGCCGCCTCGTTGGCCGGGTTCGAAGCTGCCATGCGTCTCGCCAGGGCTTTCAACATCCCGCCGACTTGCGCCAACTCGCTATTATTACGGCGCAGGGTCGATTTGGATCACTCGCCGACGTCTAGACCGGAAGCGCGCCCGGGCGCCAGTCCGCGTAATCCGATAGACGCCGGCGCGCGTAATGAATGCCAGCGCCGCTGTCCATGCGCCGTCGCAGAGAGTGAAATATGCCGTTTGACGCCCAAAGCCGGTCCGCCGGCGCCCCGAAGGCCGAGCGCCGACGCAAGATCGCCGTCATCGGCAGCGGGATTTCGGGCCTGTCGGCGGCCTGGCTTCTCTCCGGCCGCCACGACGTCGTCGTCTACGAAAAGGACCGGCGATTTGGGGGGCACGCCAACACGGTCGAGGTCCCGGTTTGCGGTCAATCGGTTCCCGTCGACGCCGGCTTCATCGTCTTCAACAAGCCCAATTATCCGAATCTTACGGCGCTCTTTGAGCGCCTCGGCGTCGAGGTTTGTTCGACCGACATGTCATTCGGCGTCTCGATGGACGACGGGCGGGTCGAATTCTCGAGCCGCGGCGCGAGCGGGATTTTCGCCAACCGCAAAAGCCTTGTTTCAGCTTCCCACTGGTCGATGCTCGGCGACATCGTGCGGTTCAACCGCGATGCGGAAGAAGCCCTCGCGCGCGGAATTGACGACAACGTGACAGTTGGCGCCTTTGTCAGCGGGCGCCGGTATTCGGAGGCGTTCCTTCGCCGGTTCCTCGCCCCGATGGCGGCGGCGATCTGGTCGACGCCGTCGTTCCGGGTTCTGGATCATCCGGCGGCGTCCTTGTTTCGGTTTTACGCCAACCACGGCCTCTTACAGATCTCGGATATGCCTCGCTGGTCCACGGTGAGAGGCGGCTCGCGCGTCTATGTCGAGCGCATATCGGAATGTTTTCGCGAAAAGGCGCGCCTCGGCGCCGGCGTGATCGAAATCGAACGCACGTCCGACGGCGTCATGGTCGTTGACGAGCGGGGCGCACGCGACAGGTTCGACGACGTCGTCATCGCAACGCACGCCGACAGCGCATTGCGCCTTTTGAAGCTGCCGACGACGCGGGAGCGCGAAATCCTCGGCGCGTTCAAATATCAGCGCAATCTCGCCGTCGTCCACCATGATCGAAGGCAAATGCCGAAGCGGCGGAGCGCGTGGGCGAGCTGGAATTATCGGGGCGGAGAAAGCGCCGCTTCAGTCACTTACTGGATGAATCGCCTGCAGGACCTTCGCTGCGAAGAGGAGATATTCGTAACGCTCAATCCGACGACGCCGATCCCGGAGGACTTGATCATCGCCGAATTCGACTACGATCATCCGATGTTCGATCTTGAGGTCGGCAAGGCGCAAAAGGCGCTGTGGTCGCTTCAGGGCGTCGGCGGCGTTTGGTATTGCGGCGCGCATTTCGGCGCCGGGTTTCACGAGGACGGCGTTCAGTCCGGCCTTGCGGTCGCTGAAGACCTCGGCGGCGTCAGGCGGCCGTGGACCGTCAAGGACGAGTCGGGCCGCATTTTCCGCCGAGCGCTCGCGACGTCATTGGCGGCGGAATGATGCGCGCGGCGGCGTCGATCTATCACGGCGTCGTGACGCACCGGCGTCTGCGGCCGGTGCGGCACCGGCTCGCCTACCGCGTCTTTTCGATGCTGATCGACCTTGACCGCATTGACGAAGCGGCGGGCCGCTTGCGGCTCTTCTCCCGCAATCAATTCAATCTCTTCTCGTTTCACGATCGGGATCACGCCGACGAGACCGGCGCGCCGGTCGCCCGGCGCATTCGCGCCCTTCTGAAGAGCGCGGGATTTGCGGGCGACGGGCCGGTGCTGCTCCTCTGCTATCCGAGAATTCTCGGTTACGCGTTCAATCCGCTGTCGGTCTACTATTGCCATGACGCATCGGGCCGCGTCGAAGCGGCGCTATACGAGGTCAGAAACACGTTCGGAGGACGGCACTCCTATCTGATTGCGGCGGGAGAAGACGGCCCGATGATCCGTCAGTCTGCGGACAAGGCGTTTCACGTTTCGCCGTTCATGGACATGCGTCAACGCTACGACTTTCGCCTGACCCTGCCGGGCGAGGAAATCGCCGTCGTCATCCGCCAATCGGACGCCGAGGGGCCGATCATGAACGCGGCGTTTACGGGCGCGCGCGAGGACATGACTGACAAGACCCTCGTGCGCGCATTTTTCCGCTATCCGCTGATGACGTTGAAAGTGATCGTCGCCATACATATCGAGGCGGCCAAACTGTTCGCCAAGGGCATGCGCCCGCGCAGGGGCGCGCCCGAGCCCGAATGTCCGGTGACAGTCATCCGGAGGGACGCGATCGATCAGCGCGAGGCGGCCTGACGCTCGGGGACGCGAAGGTTGCCATCTCCTCAAGAGACTCTTAAGAGGGGTGCGGGGCGCTCTCGTTGCGCGCCGACGATGACGGACGCGCAGCGCGCGTCCGCCGCGCGATCGCCGGAAAGCGACGCGCAATCGCATTGCGCTTCAGGAGGCGGGACTGAGGATGGACTTCCGCTTCGGCGTCGAGGAGGAATATTTCCTCGTTCGCCGCGCCGGCGGCGCTGCCTGCCTCGAGCCGCCCGCCGAGTTTTGGGCGGATCTCAAGCGGGAAGCGCCTCATGCGTCGAAAGAGCTCCTCCAGTCGCAGGTTGAAGCGAAGACGACTCCTTGCCGGTCGGCGGAGGATTGCCGGCGGGAATTGACCGCCTGCCGATCGGCGATCGACGACACGGCGCGCCGGCACGGTCTCGGCCTCATCGCCGCCGGAACGCATCCCAGCATGGACTGGCGCGATGGCAAGCCGTCGAAAGGCGCGCGGTACAACAAGCTCGTTCGCGACATGCGCATGCTAGCGCTTCGCAATATGTTTTGCGGGCTGCACGTTCACGTGGAAATCCCGGATTCGGCGTCCCGCGTCGCGGTGATGAACAGGCTCGGTCCCTATCTGCCATTGTTCCTTACGCTGAGCGTGTCTTCGCCGCTTTGGCGCGGACATTGGACCGGCATGTGCGGCTATCGCCTGACGGGCTACGACGAACTGCCTCGAACCGGATTGCCGCCTTACTTCGCGGAGCAGGCGGATTACGATCGCTATGTCGGGGCGCTTGTCCGCGCCGGCGCGATGGCGGACGAGTCGTATCTCTGGTGGGCCGTCCGGCCGTCGCTGCGCTTTCCGACGCTGGAACTGCGGATTTGCGACAGCGTCACCGACGTCAACGCTGCGGTGGCGATCGCCGCCCTCTACCGGTGCCTCGTCCGGCGGCTTGCTCTCGACCAGCGCTTCGGCGCAAATCCCTCGTCGATGCTGCGGGCGATCGCGGAGGAAAATCGCTGGCAGATCCAATGCGACGGGCTCGACGCGGTCATTGTCGACGTCGACACGCTCGAACCGATCGGCGCGCGCGCCGCGGTGAGGGAATTGGCGGCGAAGCTTGAAAGCGACGCGCGCGCGCTCGGATGTCTCGGCGAGTTGGAAGCGATTGAGAAAATCCTTCGCGAGGGAACGAGCGCCGACCGGCAGATTGCGCTTTTCACCGAAGCGATTGAACGCGGCGCTTCCGAGGCGGAGGCGACGCAGGCGGTTCTCGATTGGTTGCTGCGGGCCTCGATCGGGCAATAGGGGCGATTGTCGACCGTCACGCGAGCGACGACGCGATCGGCGAGCCGCCCGGCAAACGTCCGCCGCCAGCACCCTCTGCCGCCGGAGCGGCGCATATGATAAGGTCGCCTTGCGCGAAAAGGGGGCCCCGCGATGATTTCGCCGTTCCTGGCAGCCTTCGCAATGTCAGCCGCCGCGCCGCACGCGGGAGCGCTCGAACGGCCGGTCCCTGACTATCCGACCTCCTGCCTCGTCAAGTCGGCTGAAAAGCCGGAACCCGACCGCGTGACCGTCCGTTACGACGTCGACGAGAAAGGGCGCGCGCGGAACGCGCAAATCGTCTCGACGACGGACAGCTGCTTCAACAGGACTGCGATAAAGGCCGTGCGCGGCTGGCGCCTTGGCGGCGAGGCGCGCGCCGGCGTTTCGACGGCGTTCACCTTCGTTCTCAAGGATGCGCCGCGCGTATACGTGAGAGAAGACGGAGAGCGGCGAAAGCCGGTCCCGCTGTTGACCGCGACGCTATATCCAGCGGCTTGCGCGGAAGCTGGCGCTCAGCGCGCCGCCGTCCTCGTCGATCTGACGGCGGACGGCTATGTGCGCAACGCGCGCGTCAAGGAGTCGACAGATCCTTGCGTCAATGAGGCGGCGATCGCCAAGGCGCGCGCGACCCGCTTCACGCCGCCCGGCTATGACGGCGCCGATCCGGGCGCGCGCGATATCGAACTTGCGCTGACGTTAGATCCCGCCGACCCGGGCGACGTCCGGGCGGTCGATGTTGCGCCGCCCGACTATCCGGCGCGCTGCATCGCGAATTATCGCGGGCCGGACGAGGTCAAGGTGCGGCTCGACGTGACAAATCTCGGGCTTGTCGAGAATGTGCGTCTTGTCGCGTCAACCTATCCCTGCCTTGACGATGCGGTGCTGAACCGCGCCGCCCATTGGCGATTTCGTCCCTATGTGATCAGCGATCCGAAAGCGCGGCGAAAGGATGTCGAGCTTGTCGTCGCGATGGCGCTCGACGACGGAATGCGCCCCGTCGAATTTTCGCGACGGCGCGATGTCGACGCGAAGCTTGACGCCGCCCGCCGCGCGGTTGCTGAAAAATATGTCGGCCAAGCGATGACGATCCTTGCCGCATTGGAAACGGCGGATGCGGCGAGACTGCGCCGGGCCGAGCTCGCCGCGTTCTACGGCGTGCGGGCGACGGCTCATCTGGCGGCCGGCGACAAAGCGCGCGCGCTTGACGATTTCCGGGCGGCGTCGGCGCTCGGCGCGCATAACGGCGCGCTTTCAACGCTTGAAAGTCAGCTTGCGGAGCCGCGGCGAGCGCCGCTCGGCGGTTAAAGCTTCGCGCCATGATTCGGAATCAGTGCGCTCGCTCTAATCCTTGTTCGTCACGGCGTTCGCCGCTCCGCGCCTCAGTCGCGCTGAACCGCGCACGCTTCACCGCACGCCGCTCTAAAACCCGCCGCCGGTCCTGAAGCCGCCGCCGCGGCGCCCGCCGCCTGACGGCAGTCGCGGCATGCGCGGCGGGCGGGGAGGGCGCGGCAGGCGCAATTCGCCGGGCGTTCTTGGAATGACCGGTCCGCCGCGCCGCGCGCGCTCCGACCATTCGTCGCCCCAGGAGCCGCCCATCCGGCCGCCCCAATTGTCCGGCAGGCCGAACATGTCGCGCCACTCGTCGCCGCCGAAATCATTGTCCCAGTCGCGCCGTCGCGTCCTGTGGCCGCGCTCGATGCGCTTCCAGAGATCATTCTTGTCGAGCGCGCCGCGAAGAAACTCGGCAAGCATGATCGCAAGCGCGTCCTTGCCGCTGAACTCCGAATACGGACTGTCATAGCGCGCGCTCTTGAAGCGGCGCCGCATGTCCTCAAGTTCGGTCAGGCGCCGGCCGAGCCCCTGGAGCGATCCGATTGCTCTCTTGCGCGTCTCCTCGAATTCCATGCGCTCGCGGCGCGCGACGACGAGCGCGTCGATGAGCCGGTCGTCCTCAAGGCTCGCCGTCTCGGCGGCGACGACCTTCAAATCGGGAACGGCGATCCGCGACAGCGCGTCGGCGAGGAGCTTGCGCGCCTCGTCAATCGGCCCCGCTTCGCCGGCGGCCGCCGCGGCGTGGCGCTCGGCGAGGTCCTTGTGCGTCGCCTCCGCCTCCGCGATCCGACCGTCAAGCGTTTCAACGCGCGCGCGCGCGGCGCCGACGGCGTCGCGAAGCTTGCCGACGCCGTCCCTTTCGAGCGCCTCGCGCTCCATTCCCTCAATCGCGCCGCGCGCCGCCTCCGCCTGCGCATTGAGCTGCGCGACGTGATCGGCGAAGCGAACCGGAATTTCGAGGAGGCGCTCGTAATTGAGGCGGTGATCGCGGTATTTGATGAGGCTTGCGACCCAATTGTCGAGCAGAGCGAAGAGCGGAAACGCGCGATAGTCCCGCGTCCCGAACTTTCGGTCGAAAAGATACTTGAAGAGAGGGTCGCTCTCGTAGGCGGCGCCCTTTTTCGCGCGATCTTCTTCGGCGACGGCGAGCTTTTGTTCGGCGCGCGCCGCCATCGCCGTCAGGTCTTCGAGCGCGTTCGCCTCGCGCGCATAGGCGTCCGACTTCTCGAGCCTCGCCCGCGTCGCCGCGGTCGCCTCGTCATGCCGCGCGACCGCCTCCTCGACGTCCGCTTCCGCGCTCGCGCGCGCCGCCTCGAGCCGTTCAAGCTCGCGCGCGGCGGCCTCGCGCGCCGCCGCCATCTCGGCGACGGCGCGCTCATGCGC
>JACADX010000109.1 GCA_013389125.1 Parvularculaceae bacterium
GGAAAGCAGACGAGACGAACCTTGCCGTCAAGAAGGCGCGCAAGTCCCTCAATCGGAAGGCGCCCGGTCTCCGGATCGATCCGCCATTCGCGGACTTCGATTCCGCGATCGGCGAGCCGGCGCCAGGGGCCCGAATTCGCCTCGTGGTCCTGATTGGTGACAATGATCGCATCGCCCGGTTTCAGCATCCGCCCGAAAGCCTGCGCGAGGACATAGGCGTTCTGCGTCGTCGACGGTCCGAAGGAGAGCTCGTCCGTTTCTACGCCGAGCATCGCCGCAAGGCGCGCCCGCCCCTCATCCATCTCCTCCCCGGCAAGGCGCGAGGCCTCGTAAGGCCCATAGGGCTGGACCTTCCGTTCCCGATAGTAGCGTGTCAGGCGGTCGATCACCTGCCGGCAGGCATAGGAGCCGCCGGCGTTTTCGAAGAACGCCTGATCTTCAAGCGCAGGGACGGCGAATGCCGGGAATTGCGCCCGGACGAAATCGACATCGAGACTCATGCGCGGGAGTAGGCAATAGTCAGCCGGCGGTTGGCAATGGGGCCGGCGATCGCCTGGCGGCTAAACCACTTTCAATCGCGGCCCGTCGCCGGCCAGTTTCCCGCTGGCGCATCCGACCACATGGCTGATCTTCTCGCCGTCTTCGGCGAGCGGCGCCGTCATGCAGCGGAAAAGGACTTTTCGACCGTCGCAAAGCGTAAGCTCGCTCTCGTGGTGGTGCGGCCCCTGATCCGCCACCGCGGCGTCAATCGTCGCGGTCGCCATGTCGAGAAGCGACAAGGTCCAGTCGGTCTCGCCCTGCAGATAGATCGCGGAGAGCTTGGCGAGTTCGGAGCCGAGATAGATGAAATAGGGAAACCCGACCGACTGCTTCAGGTCGACGACAAAGACCCAGTTCCAATCGGCGCCGAGATCGACCGTCCTCATGTCCGCCCAGGACGGAAACGAACCGCGCGCCGTTTGCGCCCAGACCGATAAAAGCCGCTGCGCTAGCCGCCGGTCGGAAGGGGGCGCGATGATCGCCTGGTCGAAGAGCCCCGCAGTCTCCTGGATCATCGCGCCCTTCCCTCGCCGCCCGTCCGGTCCCCGCTTTGTTTGCGGCCGGCTTCCGCCTCTTCCACGCGCAACAAAACTCCACGGCTTTTGAAGTTACGGTTCGTTCATTGACGGGAGGTTTAACGGTCGCGGAAAATTTTCCGGTTCCGCCGGCCGACGCCTTTCGCCTTCCCCTCTGGACCGCGGGGCCGGCAGTCCCTAATCCCTTGTCCGAAGACCCTTTTCAAGGACGGGCCCATGGACGCGTTATACATGATCATCGTCTTCATCGCGGTGATGGCGATTTTGAACCTCGCAACCACCGGCAGGCTGGATTAGGCGACGCGGCTTAAGGGACCTGGCGACCCCCGAAAGAGGGCCCCTCGTTCCGGAGGCGCTTGCCCCCATTCCCGTCGATGATCCTTGACGTCATCGCCATCATGATCGGGCTCGCCGTCCTGCTTGTCGGCGGCGATCTCCTCGTGCGCGGGGCGGTCAGTTTTGCGACCGCGGTAAAGGTCCCGCCGCTCCTTGTCAGCCTGACGATCATCGCCTTCGGCACTTCGGCGCCGGAGCTTGTCGTCAGCGTCACGTCGGTCTTTGAAAACGAACCCGGCATCGCGGTCGGGAACATTATCGGCTCCAACATCGCGAATGTTTTCCTCGTGCTCGGCATCCCGGCGATCATTTATCCGATTTCGGCGCATGTGCCCGGCCTCAAGCGTCACGCAGCGGCGCTCCTCATCGCGACTGCGGCCTTCACCGGAATCGCTTATGGCGTTGGCGCGCTCGGGACGGCGACAGGCGGCGCGCTGATCGCCGGCATTATTGCCTATGTCGGCTTTCTCGCCTTCATGGCGCGGAAGTCGCATGGACGCGATCCGGTGATCGATGAAGTCGCCGAATACGCCGAAGGCGCGCGCGAAAACCTCGGCGCGTCGATCCTTTACATCATCGCCGGCCTTGTCGGCCTGCCGGTCGGCGCGCATCTCCTCGTATCGAGCGGCGCGTCTTTCGCCGCCGATATCGGCATCAGACCGGAAGTGATCGGCCTTACGGTCGTCGCGATCGGAACCTCGCTTCCCGAGCTCGCGACCGTCGCCGCCGCCGCGCTGCACAGAAAATCCGATGTCGCGATCGGGAACGTCGTCGGGTCGAACATCTTCAACCTGCTTTTTGTCGCCGGCGCCGCGGGCCTTGCCGGCGGCGCGAGCCTCACCGAAGTCTCGCAGCGCTTTGAGATTCCGGTGATGGTCCTGTCGACCGTCGTCCTGACGCTGTTCATAGTCATGCGCCGCGACATCGGCCGAATGGTCGGCGTCGCCTTCGTCCTGAGCTATGCGGCGTTCATCGCCGCGCTGGCGTTATGACAGCGCAGCGATCCGTCCTCGTCACCGGCGGCGCAAAGCGGATCGGCGCGGCGATCACGCGCCGGCTCGCCGGCGAGGGCTGGCGGGTCGTCGTGCATTACCTGCATGACGCCGACCAGGCGGACC
>JACADX010000051.1 GCA_013389125.1 Parvularculaceae bacterium
GTAAGCGTCCGGGGAACTACGCGGCGTAGATGCGCCACGGGAGGATCTGCTCGATCTTGTTGATGGGATGATCGGCGATGCGTGCGAGGACGTCGCGGAGATAGCGCTCGGGGTCGAGGCCGTTGAGTTTCGCCGTTTCGACGAGAGAGTAGATGGCGGCGGCGCGCGTCCCGCCGGAATCGGAACCGGCGAAGAGATAATTTTTGCGGCCGAGGGCAATGCCGCGGATGGCGCGTTCGGCGGCGTTGTTGTCGATCTCGACGCGGCCGTCATCGAGGAAACGGGAGAGCGCCGTCCAGCGCGTCAGCGCATAGCCGATCGCTTTCGCGAGTTCGGATTTGCGAGAGAGTTCGTCGCGCCGCGCTGCGAGCCAGGGTTTCATGGCGTCGAGGATCGGCCTGGATTGCTCCAGCCGCGCCGCGCGCCTTTCGTCCGGCGGTTTGCCGCGGACCCTCTCCTCGATGCGATAGAGGTCGCCAATGCGTCGCAAAGCGTCTTCGGCGATCGGCGATCCCGACGCGGCGTGAACGTCGAAGAACTTTCGTCGCGCATGGGCCCAGCATGCGGCCTCAGTGATGTCGCCGCGATAGAGTTCGTTGAAGCCGGCGTAGCCGTCCGCCTGCAGAACGCCCTTGAAGGATTTGAGATGGCCTTGACAGTGCTCGCCCTTGCGGTCGGGCGAGTAGCGATAGAAGGCCGCCGGCGGCACCTTGCTCCCAGAGCTGCGCTCGTCGCGCACATAGACCCAGAGCCTTCCCGTTTTCGTTTTTCCGGCGCCGGGCTCCAGCACCGGAACCGGCGTGTCGTCGCCGTGAATGACGCCGGCTGCGAAGACGTGGCGCCCGAGCGCGGCGATCAGCGGCTCCATCAGCGCCGATGCGCGCCCGACCCAGTCGGCCATGGTCGAACGTTCCAGTCCGACGCCTTCGCGCGCATAGATCGCCGACTGGCGATAGAGCGGAAGATGGTCGCAATATTTGGAGACGAGGACATGCGCGATGAGGCCGGGACCGGCCTTGCCTTTCGGGATCGGCATCGAGGCCGGCGGCGCCTGGACGATCGTCTCGCACGACCGGCAGGAGAGCTTCGGCCTGACGTGACGCATCCGGCGGAAGCTGCCGGGAACATATTCGAGCTCCTCGCGCACGTCCTCTCCGAGCCGGCGCAGCTCTCCGCCGCAAGCCGGGCACGCATCCGGCGCCGCGTGTACAATGTCCTCGGTTGGAAGATGATCCGGCAACAGGCCGCGCACAGGAACGCGGCGTTCCGGCGAAAACGCTTCACCGGCAAGGGCGCCAAGCCGCCCCGCCGCAAGCCCCCCGTCTTCCTGCAGATCTTCGAGCGCAAATTCGAGCTGCGCGATGGCCCGTTCCAGCTTCTCCGACGATTGGCCGAACTGGCGGCGCTTCAACAGCGCGAGCTGGGCTTCCAGCGCCTCGATGCGCGCGTCGCGGCTCTCGATCAGCGCCTCGCGCGCAACGATCATCGCTTTCAAGGCGTTGATATCATCCGGAAGCTGATGAACATCGAGCATGAAAGCGATCGTGCGCTGATTTGCGCATGCTGGGAATCACCCGGCCGCTGTCGGCGATGCGATTTCGCTCGTCGTCGTCCTCTCCGGCATCCGCCAGTCGATCCCTTCCAGCAGCATCGACAATTGCGCCGGGCTGACCACGCAGGCGCCGTCCTCCGCCTTCGGCCACACGAACCGGCCGCGCTCAAGCCGCTTGGCGAACAGGCACAGCCCCTGGCCGTCCCAGAAGAGCGCCTTGATGAGATCGCCGCGCTTCCCGCGAAAGACGAAGAGCTGGCCCCCAAACGGATCGCGCTGCAGTTTCTCCTCGACGATGCGCGCGAGACCGTCAAAACCCTTCCGCATGTCGGTCGCCCCGGCCGCGAGCCACACGCGCGCGCCCTGGATCGGCGCCAGATGCACGCCTCTCACGCCTTCAGCGCCCGAATGACCCGCGACAGCCCCTCTTCGTCAACATCGCCGCTGACGCGCAGCACGCAGCCGTCGGGAAAGGCGATCTCGACTTCGCCCGGCGGCTTTCCTCGCGACGGCGCGCCCGTCGGAACAATCACCGGCACAAACTGATCCGCGATACCGCTCGCCGGCTTCTTCCTCGCCCGCCGCTCCGCCGCCGGGACGGGCGGCGGCGCAAACTCTTTCTTCCAACGGAACAGCTGCGCCGGCGCCACCCGATGCCGGCGGGCGACCGCCGAAACCGAATTCTCACGAAGGCTCTCGGCGACAATCGCCGCCTTCTCCTCCCGCGTATAACGACGCCGCGTCGTCAACTCGATCGTCGGAGCAATATGACTGGACATATCACCGGTCCCAGGACGCATGCGGATCATCCGCCGCCAAAGTCCTGCGACCTAAAGCCGTCCACAAACTCTCCGCAAGGCGCGGTTCCCCGGACGGTTACATAGAGGATGGGGTCCGCCTGCATGAACCGGCCGGTCGCGGGGGAATAGGCCCGGGCGCGCAGGTGATAGAGCCCGCCGGCGCCGGCGATGAAGGGGGCGCTTCACAGCCCTTCATCATGCGTTTCCGTCGATGAGGGTGGCTTCAAAATCGCCGGCACGATGAAAATCTGACCAAAAACAAACCAAAAGATTAGAGGGATGTAAGAAAAATAACCAGTCCCGATCATAACTAAAAGGATTGCGGCCGCGGAAGCCAGTATCAGCGTAAATATTGCAAACAGGTGAAGCCTAAGCTTACTCCACTTTAAGAAGTAAGTTGTAATGAACTTAAATCGATTTCTTACTTGCTGCATATATTGCACACGCCATCAATGAAGTAGACTGATGTGTTCCACGTGCTGGATCGGAAGCCGCTATTATACGAAACGCTTGGCGTCAGTTGGAGATGCGGCGAGAACGCTCCGCGTCCGCTAAAACTGTTGCGGCCAAGTCCGATTCTGATCTGACTTTCGTTGCCGGAATTATCCGGCGGCAATGCGTCGACAAGGTCGAGGAAACTGTCGCTCAATTGCGTGTTTTCGAAGGTTGCGCTCCATTCAGCGGACAAACCGAAGGACGCTCCAACGCTAAAATATTGGAACATAGGAACCCCATTTTCGCTGAAGGGTATGCTTGCCTCGACCCCAAAAAACCTCTTTCCGGCAATTGAATAAGAATTTCCCGCGAGCGTTGAAACGGAACAAAAAGCACAGACCGAAACTCCGCCAGAAAAATCGACGCCTGCGCCAGGCCCAATTGCTTTAGTCCGGAAAAAGCCCGCTTTGATTGATCCGTTCTGGCGGGTGCCAAGATATACGCCGCCGCTAAAGCCGCCAAAAAAACCCAACTGGCGGACGCCGAAGAACTGACCTCGCAAATTCAATCCGATTTTCACGGCCCAAAGCCCTTCCGGATCGACAAAATTGACCGGATCGTTCCCGACATAGGCGTAGAGGTTCATCCCGCCGGAATAGCCAATGGGGTCCGCTTGCATGAACCGGCCGGTCGCGGGGGAGTAGGCTCTGGCGCGCAGGTGATAGAGGCCGCCGGCGCCCGAAAGCGAGGGCGCGCCGGCGTAGCGGAAGCGCCCGGAGATGCCCGCGCCGGCGATCCCGAAGGGGTCGAATTTGTTGATCTGGACGACGCCCGCCGTCGCATTCGCATGGGCGATGATCGATCCCCGCTCGTCGGCGAGAAGCCATTTGCGGTTTCCCGTCCCCGTCCCCTCAAGCCATACGAGCGGCTCGTCGAGGCCGCCCGGAACGAAGCGGCGGATGAGCGCGTTCGTTCCGTCATA
>JACADX010000014.1 GCA_013389125.1 Parvularculaceae bacterium
CAACGACGCCGACGCGATGGCGGCGATCTTGCACGAGGACATGATCCTCGTCGTCGGGGCCGGCGCGGTTTATACGCGCGCCGACCTCCTGCGCGCCGCGCGCGAAAAAGACGTCGTCTATGAGCGCCAGGTCGAGGATGCGGGAACGCAGACCGTCCGCCTTTACGGGCGGGATACGGCGATCGTCACCGCAAGGCTCTGGCTCAAGGGCGAATCGAAGGGACGGAAATTCGACAAGCGCCTGTGGTTCAGCGACACCTATGTGCGCACCGCCGACGGATGGAAATACGCCTTCGGCCAGTCGTCGATCGCATTGCCGGCCGCCGCCGCGCCCTGAGGCGGGCGCTTGCCGGACGCGCGCGCCTCTGCAATAGGCGCGGGCGACCCCTTGCAGCGATCCGCCCTTGCCGAGAATTTCCCGCCCGCCGATATCCGCGCCGCGCGCCTGGCAGCGCATGTTGTCGGGGCGCCGGCTCGACCTTCTCGATCCCTCGCCGGTCGACATCGAGATCGAGGACATCGCGCACGGTCTTGCCCGCGTCGCGCGCTGGAATGGCCAGACGAAGGGGCCGCTGCCGTTCACGGTCGCGCAGCATTCGCTCCTTGTTGAGGAATTCTGCGCCGCCCTTCGCCCTGACTGGCCGGCCAAATGGCGCCTCGCCGCGCTCCTCCATGATGGACCGGAATTCGTCATCGGCGACATGATCAGCCCGTTCAAGGCGGCGCTCGGGACCCAGTATAAGGCGATCGAAAGGCGCCTGCAGCGCGCCATCCATCTGCGCTTCGGCCTTCCCGCCGAACTTCCCGAAACGGTCGAGAAAGCGATCAAGCGCGCCGACCGGGCGAGCGCCTTCTTCGAGGCGACGCAGCTTGCCGGTTTCAGCATCGGAGAGGCGAACCCGCTTTTCGGCGCGCCCATGGGCGTTCCGCAGACCGAGATCCGCGTCGAGCCGACCGCCGCGGTGCAAAAGCGGTATCTTGACCGTTTCGGCGCGTTGATGGCTGATTTCGATGGCGGTCGACCGGGCGATCGCCGGGGGTAAACTCGCCGCGATCTCAACCCTCTGTGATGGCGGCGTTCTTTTATCGCCAAGGTTTGGGGGCCTATATCGGGGCCATGTTGATCGTCTCTTCCCTCGCCGGCGCCACCGACGCCTATCAAAGGTGCCAGCCGCGGCGCGTCATCTCGCTGCTTTCGGAGGAGGAAGAGGCGCCTTCCTTCAAGGGCCTTGATCCCGCGAACCATCTCCTTCTTTACGTCGACCGCGAGAGCTGCGCCGAGACGATCAACAAGGCGGCGCGCGAGCGGTCGCGCCAGATCATCGACTTTGTCGGGCGGTGGGACGGCGCGGGCGACCTCCTCGTTCACTGCAATCGCGGCGTGTCGCGCTCGACGGCGGCGGCGTTCATCATCTTGTGCATGAAGGAGCCCATGGCGAGCGAGGCCCTGCTCATGAACCGGCTTCGCGCCGCCGCGCCCCACGCCGATCCCTGCCCGCTCCTTGTCCATTACGCCGACGAACTCCTCGGCCGCGACGGGCGCATGACGGACGCGCTCGACGATCTCGCGCCGCCCTGCTGTTCCGACATGGCGGCGCCTCTCGCCATGGTGCGGCTCGCCGCCTGATGATCCTTGCACGGAGCGCGGGATCTTCGGAGCGCGGCCTGTAATCTTGCGGTCGAACGCGCTAGAAGCCCGGCCGTGCCGCATCCGCCGCCGATCGCCATCGTCTTGAACGCCGTTCTCGCCGTCGTCGAGGACGGCCAGCCGAAATCCTTGTGCGTCAGGCGCGCCGACGGGCTCGGCCTGCCCTATGGGCCGTTCGATCCGGCGCAGCACCGCACCTTCGAACTCGGCCTTCGGCAATGGGTCGCCGAACAGACGAATGTGACGCTCGGCTATGTCGAGCAGCTTTACACCTTCGGCGACAAGGGCCGGGAGGCGCCGGCCGCGGCGATCGCCGGCGGCGACGCCGCCGCGCGCGTCGTGTCGGTCGGGTACCTCGCCCTTTCGGCGGAGCCTGCAAAGGTTGCGGCGAAGGACGCGCTGTGGCGCGGGTGGTACGAATTCTTTCCGTGGGAGGACTGGCGGCGCGGCGAGCCGGCGATCCTCAAAGACCTCATCATGCCGGCGCTCGCGTTCTGGGCCGGCCGCGCCGACAGCGACGCTGCGGGGAAAGACCGCCGCGCCCGCATCGCTATCGCATTCGGGCTCGGCGACAGCTTCTGGGAGGAAGAGCGCGCGCTCGAACGCTATGAGCTCATGTACGAGGCGGGCCTTGTCGAGGAGGCCTGGCGCGACCGCGCCGCCGCCGGCGGCCCCGCGCCGAGGGCCGATCCCGCCATCGCCAAAGCCGCCGGACTGGCCATGACGTCCGACCACCGACGAATTCTCGCCACCGCGATCGGACGCCTTCGCGGCAAGCTCAAATACCGGCCCGTCATCTTCGAACTGATGCCGGCGGAATTCACGCTGCTCGCGCTGCAAAGGACCGTCGAGGCGATCGTCGGCTTCGCGCTTCACAAGCAGAATTTCCGCCGTTCGGTCGTCGAGGGCGGTCTCGTCGAAAAGACCGGCGCGACCGCGCAGCAGGCGAGCGGACGGCCGGCGGCGCTGTTTCGCGCCGCGCCCGCACTTCGCGCCGACGGGGCCGCCACAGGCCTTACGATTCCGCGGCTTCGCGCCGGTTCGCCCGGGATTCCTGCGAAGGCGCTTCAAGGCTCGGCGGCGCCTTTCGCGAAATAAGCGCGATAGCTCTCAAGCACGCGCGGCCACGCGGCGGCGAAATAGTCATAGGCGATCTTCCAGTCCGCGCTCTCGCCCCAGCCGTCCTGTTCAAAGGTGACCCGCGTTCGCCCCTTTGCGATTTCCTCAAAACGCAGGACGACGTGCGTCCGATGCGGCCGAACCGCCATGTCGGGCCTGTTCGTCCAGGTGAAGGAAAGCATCTTCCCTTCCTCAAAGCCGAGAATGACGCAGCCGTCGCAGCCGCGCATGCCTTCGGGGTTTTCGGGCAGGAAGAAGAATTCATAGGGCCCGCCCGGTTCGAGCCGCACATTCGTTCCCTTCGCCGCGCCCGGGAAAAAGCTCCTGACGCCGTCATTCGTCGTCCAGAGCCGCCACGACTCATAGGCGGGCGCTTCGACGATTGTTTCGAGTTCCAAGGCGCGCGGCGGCGCGGCCGTCGCCCCCGAAGCGCAAAGCGAAGCGCAAAGCAAGGCGAAGAAGGCGGAGATCATCGCAGGCTCCCTTGATATTTTGCGAGCACCGGCGTCCAGCCGCTCTCATACATGCCGCGACGTTCGACGGCCGACTTCGTTTCAAGCCAGCCGCGATGGACGAGCGTGAAATCGGTTCCGCCCCCGCCGTCATCTTCAAAGGTCACTTCGACCTCCGTCGCCTCGGCGGGATTTTCGAGAACCCAGGAGAAAACGAGGCGATGCGGCGGCTCGCATTCCTTGACGCGGCCCCATTCGCGTTCGCGTCCGGTCGCGTCGATCTCGTAGATCCGCCCGCCTTTCTCCGTCTCGAAGACGACGCTTCGCGCCAGCGCCCCTGACAGCGAGTGCGTCGCGAGCGGCCACCAGCGAGCGATGTTGTCGGTGAAATGCGCGAAGGCGCGGGACGGCGGCGCCTTCAGCGACAGCGCCTTCATGACCGGCCCGACGGGACCCGTCTTGTACTCCTTCATGCGTCTCCTCCCTCGAGCGAGCGTTTGTAGGCGTCGAGCGCGACATCCCAGAAGCGGTCGAAATAGTCGCGCAGCTCGGCGATCGATTTCGGATCGACGCTGTAGATCCGGGCTGTTCCGCGCCGTTTCTCGGTGACGAGGCCCGCGTCCTTCAGCGCTTTCAAATGCTGCGAGACGGCCGGGCGCGACACCGGCATTCCAGACGCCAGCGCGCCGACGGAAGACGGCCCTTCGGCCAGCTTCTCAAAAATGGCGCGGCGGGTCGGAGCCCCAAGGGCTTCGATCATAGTTCCGTAAGTCATGGCTTACTTATAAGGAGCCGAAAAGCGTAAGTCAAGGCTTACGGAATGTTTTTTCGCGGATGGTCGTTGGCGGACGAGATTCCCTTGCAGGGCGAACGCATGCGCGTCGATGCGCCCGGTTGGCGAAACCGCAATTGGCCACAGACGGCGCGGCCACGGGCGACGGGCGTCGCGGCCCCGCAGGAGATCCCAAGGATGGACGGCTGACGCCGGCGCGCAATTGACGGCGGCTTGCGGAGGGGGGCGTCCATACGCAACCCGGCGCTGGCGCCCCCGACACCCTGCCGGAAAGGGCCGCCTGCGCGGCCTCATGACGGCGGATCCCTGCGGCTTGGGGTCAGATCACCGTTTCGTCTTCTTCTTCCTCGGCAAGCGTGACAATCAGCTTGTCGATCCGCCGTCCGTCCATGTCGGCGACTTCGAATTTGAGATTTCGCACGCCGACGACGTCGCCC
>JACADX010000209.1 GCA_013389125.1 Parvularculaceae bacterium
GTCTGGCTGTCATTTTCGGGTCCTTTTCTTTGGTTGAGCCGCCTTCGGACCGAACGCCGCGCACAATGCGTCAATGACGCGCGCGAGTCGATCATCGGCGAGGCGATAGAAGACGGATTTGCCTTGTCGTCTTGCAGCGAGGAGCCCTTCCTCCCGCATCCGCGCAAGGTCGCGCGAAAGATTGGGCTGCGCGGCGCCGATCGCGGCTTCGAGGGCGCCGACGGAGGCTTCGCCGTCCCTCAGCTCGCAGGCGATGAGCAGCCTGTTGCGATGGGAAAGGAGCTTCAGAAGGCCGGAGACTTCCTCGGCCCGTTCCTGCAGCTCCGTCATGTCAAATCCGGCGGTCATATCGACTCATCTCTGGCACACTTGTCATTTACGGTATGTGATATATATCAAGTCGCGACGGTTTCAACAGGAAGGATCGACGCGATGGCGATTGAAGGGTTCCAACCGGGTCCGGCCGCGCTTGGCGGCGCGCTGATCGGTCTGTCGGCGGTTCTGCTGATGGCGCTCAACGGCCGCATCGCGGGCGTTTCAGGCATCGTCGCCGGAATCATGGCGCCGCTAAGGGGCGAGGGGCGGGCGGATTTTTCCTGGCGGCTCGCCTTCGTCGCGGGGCTTGCGCTTGCGCCGCTCATTTACAGCCTCGCGCGGGGCGAGTTGGTTTCCATCTCAACGCCGCATCCGCTCTGGATGATGGCGCTTGGCGGCGTCCTTGTCGGCTACGGCGCGCGGCTCGGCTCTGGATGCACCAGCGGCCATGGCGTCTGCGGGATTGCGCGGCTTTCAAAGCGGTCTTTCGCGGCGACGGCCATGTTCATGGCGGCTGCGATCCTGACCGTCTTTTTCGTTCACCGGATATTGGGTGTCTGACATGCGTATTCTTTCCGCACTCGCCGTCGGCGTTCTGTTCGGCCTCGGCCTCACAATTTCCGGCATGATCAATCCGGCGAAAATCATCGCGTTTCTCGACGTGACGGGCGACTGGGATCCGAGCCTCCTCGTCGTCATGGCGGCGGCGCTCGCGGTAGCGTTCGTCGGCTACAGGATTGTTCTCGCGCGAGCAAAACCGGTGTTCGAGCCGACCTTTCAGTTGCCGACAAAGACGGTTATCGATCGCCCGCTGCTTATCGGATCAGCGCTTTTCGGCGCCGGATGGGGGCTGTCGGGACTTTGTCCGGGACCTGCGATCTCGGCCGCATCGCTCGGGGTCGGCGAGATCTATGTCTTCATGATCGCGCTCCTTGCCGGAATGCTGCTTAAGGACGGGCTTCCGAAAAGCGCTGAAAAGCCGGCCTGATCAAGCTCTTGAGGTCGCACGCCTTCGGCGACATAAGAAGCGCGGGACGGGGAATTGCGGGACCGCTTCATGTACGAAAACGGCGCAGAACCGGCGAACGCAACTCGCGGCAATTTTGAAGCGCAGCTCGACGCCTCAATTAAGGCCGCAGCGGACTGGCTTAAGGCGAACCAGAAGCCCGAGGGCTATTGGGTCGGCCGTCTCGAATCGAACGCCTGCATGGAGGCGCAGTGGATTTTGTGCCTGTGGTTCCTCGGGCTTGAAGACCACCATCTGCGTCCGCGCCTCGCCGCGTCGCTCCGGAAAACGCAGCGCGCCGACGGGTCCTGGGAAATCTATCACGACGCGCCGGCCGGCGACATCAACACGACGGTCGAGGCCTATGCGGCGCTGCGCTCCTGCGGCGTTCCAGCGAACGATCCGCAGCTTCTAAGAGCGCGCGACTGGATCCTCTCAAAAGGCGGCCTCAAAAATGTCCGCGTTTTCACGCGCTACTGGCTCGCGCTTATCGGGGAATGGCCGTGGGAGAAGACGCCGAACATCCCGCCGGAAGTCATTCACTTCCCGAACTGGTTCATTTTTTCGATCTACAATTTCGCGCAATGGGCGCGCGCCACCTTGATGCCGATCGCCGTCCTATCGGCGCGAAGGCCGTCGCGGCCGCTGCCGCCGGAAAACCGGCTTGACGACCTTTTTCCGGGCGGGCGCGCGAATTTCGATTACGAATTGCCGGGAAAGCCCGGCGCCGATTTCTGGGATCGATTCTTCCGCACCGTCGACGTCGTGTTGCACAAGATGCAGACCTTCGGCGTCCGGACGACGCTTTCTTTTGGCCGCAACGGATCGGTGAAACGCGCGCTCGAATGGATCATCGCGCATCAGGACGCGGACGGCGTCTGGGGCGGCATCCAGCCGCCGTGGATCTATTCGACGATGGCGCTCTTTAATGAAGGCTACGCGGTTGATCATCCGGTTGTCGCAAAATCTCTGGCTGCGCTCGACGATCCGCGGTGGCGCGTCGATCGAGGCGACGCGACATGGATTCAGGCCTCGACCTCGCCGGTCTGGGATACGATCCTGACGCTCCTCGCCTTCGACGACTGCCATTTGAACCGCGAATACCCGGCGGAGATCGAAAAGGCGCTGCAATGGGTCCTCGACCAGCAGGTCCTTCGCAAGGGCGACTGGAGCGTCAAGCTCCCAAACCTCGAACCTGGCGGCTGGGCGTTCGAGTACAAGAACTATTTCTATCCGGATACGGACGACACAGCGGTCGCGCTGATCGCGCTGTCGCAGTTTCGCGGCGATGCCAAATGGAAGGCGAAGGGGATCGACCGCGCCATTCAACGAGGGCTCAACTGGCTCATCGGCATGCAGTGCGAAAACGGCGGCTGGGGCGCCTTCGACAAGGACAACGACAAGAAGTTCCTGACCAAGATCCCGTTCTGCGATTTCGGCGAGGCGCTTGATCCTCCTTCGGTCGACGTGACCGCCCATGTCGTCGAGGCGTTCGGCAAGCTGGGCCTCGGGCTGAACCACCCGTCGGTGGCTCGCGCCATCGACTATCTGAAGCGCGAGCAGGAACAGGACGGGTCCTGGTTCGGCCGCTGGGGGGTCAACTACATCTACGGCACGGGCGCTGTTCTCCCCGCGCTCGCGGCGATCGGCGAAGACATGACGAAGCCTTACGTCATGCGCGCCGCTGACTGGCTGCTGACGCGCCAGCAGGAGAACGGCGGCTGGGGCGAAAGCTGCGGCTCCTACATGGACCCGAAGCTCTCAGGCCGCGGCAAGGCGACCGCCTCGCAAACCGCATGGGCGCTGATGGGCCTGATCGCCGTGAACCGCCCCGCAGATCGCGACGCGATCGAGCGCGGGATCGCTTTTCTTATTGAGCGCCAGAAAGGCGGCACGTGGGAGGAGGCGGAATATACCGGCACGGGCTTCCCGGGTTACGGCGTCGGCGCGACGATCAAGCTCGGCGATCCTCTGCTTACGGAGCGCCTGAAACAGGGGCCGGAACTCTCCCGCGCGTTCATGATCAACTACAATCTCTACCGCCACTATTTTCCGCTGATGGCGATGGGGCGGTGGCGGGCGATGCGTGAGTCGGATTAGCCGCATACATTTCCGCCTTACTTTTTATTTCTTCTCGCACGTCGTTTGCGCCGCACAGGTCTGCCAAGCAATGGGCGGCTAAAAGTGCAACTGCCAGGGAATGTCGGATCGGGGTTGCAACTTCAATTTCGCCGTCAGTGAATTCAACGCCATTCTCAACCTCAAACTGGCGAATTTGCTCTATTCCTCCGTGCACAAAGCTGTGTAATATCTTGCGCGTTTCCTTGGTGGGTAACCCTTCTTTTGCGTCGTTACTGTCGTATACAGCCTGCTCCATTTGGTGTTGCTCCAGCATCATTCCTTTCCTGAAATTGTCAAATTGGGCATCCGAGGCGCAATAAGTTAGCCATGCCCCGCGAATATGCGCATCCCAGCTAGGACGCATTAAAGCGCGAGCCGACGCCCACTTTCTGCGCTCGACAAGTA
>JACADX010000132.1 GCA_013389125.1 Parvularculaceae bacterium
GGTCAGGGGCGCAGCTCCTTCCGGCGCGACCTCCGCCGCAACCGCCGCAGGCGCCGCCTCATCTGGAACAAGCTCGGCCGGCGCATCGACGGGCGACGTCGCCGCGTCCGCTGCAGGGGCCGCCGCTGACGGCGCAGCGGCCGGGGGCGCCGCAGGCCGCTTGACCGCGTGCTTGCGGTAACCGAGCGAGCGCAAAATGCCTTCAAAATCCTCGCCCGAACAGCCGACGAGCGACATCATCTGCGACGACGCGATAAAGCCGTCCTTGCCGTCCTTGCCGTTTCGCGCCGTCCTGATCTGCTGCGCGAGGCGCTCGAGCATGTCGATCCTGACGGCGCGGTCGCCGGACGGGCGGTAGCCGAGCGCATAGTAATACGCATGCGGAAGGTCGCGCGTTGCGGGAATGGAGACAAGGCCGGGCTTTGGGAGGTGAAGCTCGTGAGGATCCTTGTCGGCCGAGAGCGCCCACAAGAGCGCCATCAGCCGCGCCGCGGCGGGCTTTAACAGCGACGGCATGTGCAACGTGTATTCGCCGAAGCGAATGCCGAGATTGCGGAGCTTTGCTCGTTCGTCCTGTCCGAGCTGCTTCAACTCCTCGCCGAACTGCGATCGCGACATGGCGCCGAAATTCTCGACGAGGCGATAGGCGATCCCGCGCGCCTGGCCGCCGAGGCCTTCCGCATCGGACGCGTCCGTCGCGCGTTTCAACGCGATGAGTTCGGCGAGCAGGACCTCGATGCGCGCTGCGACGTAGGCCGTCATGCGATCGGCGACGCGTCCGCGGAGATTGGGCGAGATCGCGTCAAGGCCGCGGATGACGACGTCGGGCCGCAGCAACGCCGGACCTTTGCGAAGCGCAGCGACGGGCGATGACCGCCACCAGATGACGCCCTCATCCCGCATCTGCAGCTCGTTCTCGGGCGCGTTTGCGAGCGCGGCGGCTCGCGCCGCCAGAATCGACGCCAGCGCGCGGTCGCCGGCGGCGCGCATTCGCTTCGCGTCGGCGCCCCTGACGCGCGGATCGACCTGAAACTCAAACCCCAAAAGCCGGCCGACGAACTGGCCTTCCACGATTACTTCTCCGTCATCAGTGACCCCGGCGAGGATCGGCGCTTCGTCGCGCAATTTCTTCAAGAGCACCGAGGTGCGTCGATCGACAAATCTTTGCGTCAGTTTTTCGTGCAAAGCGTCGGACAGCCTGTCTTCTATCTCTCGCGTTCTGCCTTGCCAATAGGCCGCGTTTTCAACCCATTGCGATCGGTTCGAAAGATACGTCCAGGTCCGCACATTCGCGATGCGGGCGGAGATTGCGTCGATCTCGCCCTCGGCGTCGGCGAGGCGCTCGACGCGCGACGCCATGAAGGCGTCGCCGATGCGGCCGTCGGCTTCGAGCTGCTCGTAAAGTTCGCCGAGGAGGCGGACGTGCTGCTCGAACGAAACCTTCCGAAAATCCGGGACCTGGCAAACCTGCCATAAAAGCGCCGTCGCGGCGGCGCCAATTGCGCGGTCGCGAATGTCGACGTCGGCGGCGAGCCTCACCAGGGCTTCTTCATCTTCGTCCGGGCGCGCCCTTATGAGTTCCGGCTTCGGCGAGGCGCGCTCGAGCGTTTGACGAAGCGTCGCAATCGACGAAAAATCGAGCGCCTCCGACCGCCAGTGCAGCGCCTCGATCGGCTGAAACTGATGGTTCTCGATCGCGGAGATCGTCGCATCGTCGAAGTCCTCGCAATCCGCCGTGATCCCGAAGGATCCGTCCTTGATGTGCCGCCCCGCGCGGCCTGCGATCTGCGCGAGCTCTTCAGGCCGCAGATCCCGGAAATTCCGACCGTCAAACTTCCGCGCGGCGGCGAAGGCGACATGGTCGATATCCATGTTGAGCCCCATGCCGATGGCGTCGGTCGCGACGAGATAATCGACCTCGCCTGACTGATAGAGTTCGGCTTGCGCGTTTCGCGTGCGCGGCGAAAGCGCGCCGAGCACGACCGCGGCGCCGCCGCGCTGGCGCCGCACAAGCTCGGCGATCGCGTATACGGTGTCCGCCGAGAAGCCGACAATGGCGGTGCGCCTTGGAAGCCGCGTGACTTTCTTCGCGCCTGTAAAGCTTAGCGACGAGAACCGCTCCTTCGTCTGAAACGAAATATCGGGGAAAAGGCGCCGCAGGATCGGCCGCATCGTCTCCGCGCCGAGAAACATCGTTTCCTTCGTTCCGCGCGCGTGAAGGACGCGCGAGGTGAAGATGCGGCCGCGCTCGGGATCTGCGGCGAGTTGGACCTCATCGACGGCGAGGAATTCCGCCGGCTCATCAAGCGGCATCGCCTCGACCGTTGAAACCCAGTACCGAGGCGCGCTTGGGATGATTTTTTCTTCGCCGGTTACGAGCGCGACATCGGCGGCGGCTTTCTTCTTCAGAAGCCGATCATAGACTTCGCGCGCGAGCAGCCGGAGGGGAAGGCCGATCATCCCCGTCCGGTGTGCGAGCATGCGGTCGATGGCGTGATGGGTCTTGCCGGTATTGGTCGGCCCCAATAGGCCCACAAGGCTTGCATTCGCCGGCTCGACAGAGAGGCTGATCTCGTGGGGTCTGAGCTTGCGGCGGGACATGACCTAGAGCGCGGCGCGTGACGGGAGGGCCCCGGCGAGGCCACATTTAGGCGCTTTCGACCGGAATTAAAGCCGTATCTCGCCGACGTCCGCGGCGGCCGCCTTGACACCCAGGCAGCGCTCGACTAGACGCGCGGGCTCTTGAAGAACCGCGCCTTTTGAGGCTGCGGGCGTTTCAGCGCAGGGTAAATAGCATGGCTCGCCGGTGTGAACTGACAGGCGTCGGCCCGATGGTCGGACACAACGTTTCGCACGCCAACAACAAGACGAAGCGGCGTTTCCTGCCGAATCTCTGTGATGTTACGCTGCATTCGGACAAGCTTGGCCGGGGCTACAAGATGCGGGTCACTGCGGCGGCGCTCCGTTCGGTCGACCATGTCGGCGGCCTTGACGCGTTCCTCGCCAAGGCGGACGAGAGCAAGCTCTCGATCGGCGCTAAAAAGATCAAGCGCGACCTCGCGAAGGCGTCGTAGAAAAACTCGCCCGGATCACGATTTGCCGCCTGAACCTCGCTTTGAGGGCAGGCCTCTTCGCGCCTTTTGGGCGGTTTTCGCGGGCGAAAGGACGGCGGTCGCCACCCATCCCACACATTAACCATTTCCCGCAATTGCGAAACGCGAAGACGCGCTCCAAAATCGCGTCCGCAAGGGGTTGAGCATGGAAATCGCGGCGGCGGTCGAAACACGGCGGCCTATCAAGGAGACGGCGCTTGAAAAGCTGGCGCGGGAGACACGGATTTTCTTCGCCGCGGTCGCGCGCGTCACGCTGCTTTCGGGGCTGCTCATCCCGGTCCTCCTCGCATCGTTTTTGACGATCGACGTCCGGCTCTATGGGCTTGATCATTTCTTCAGCGAGCCGGTCCTGAAGCCGAGCAAATGGCTTTCCTACGGCTATCTCCTGATGGCCGCCGGCGCGCCGCTGGTCATTCTGATCGCCCGGCGGTTCGGGGGCGAGGAAGCCTCTCGCGTCGTCACCGCCTCCTGGGCGGCGGCGGCCTTCGCCGCCTTTGCCGGCGTTTCCTATCTCTCCCCCGAACTTGAGAGCGGGGACCTTCCCGGCGTGCGCTATGCGGTCGCCTTCGTCGCTTCGGCGATCCTTGCTCAGTTCGGAGCGGCGGCGATCTACGATCTGACGCGCGGCCGCGAGGCGTGGTGGCGCGCGCCGTTCTTCGCAGCGCTCGGCGCCGGCCTCATCCAGTCGTTCATTTATTTTCCGGTCGCATACTGGACCGCCGTCGCGCCGTGGATGAACTGGATGGTGCAGGACATCGCGCTGAAATCGCTGTTCATCGTGCTCTTCCTCGGCGTCTATCGTGTGCTGATGAAACGCCTGAAGCCGCGCGGCGGGTTTGGAGGGTAGGGGTTCACAAGCGGCCTTGCCGCTCGATCGCCTTCGCCTCGCTCCAGAGCGCTTCCATCTCCTCAAGGCTTGCTTGCCCGAGGCGGCCTTCATCCGAGAGCCGTCGCTCGATATGGCGAAAGCGCCGCGAGAACTTCTCATTGGCGCGGCGGAGGGCGGCTTCCGGATCAACATTCAAATGGCGGGACAAGTTGGCGATCACGAATAGCAGGTCGCCGAACTCGTCCTCAATCTTGCTGACATCGCCGCTGTCGAGGATCTCGACGAGTTCGCTTGTCTCTTCGGCGATCTTGTCGAGGACGTCGCGCGGCTTCTTCCAGTCAAAGCCGATGCGCGCGGCGCGTTTCTGGAGCTTCACCGCGCGGGTGAGACCAGGCAAGGCGACCGGCACGTCGTCGAGAAGTCCGGTCTTGCCCAACGCCGCGCGTTCGTCCGCCTTCTGCGCCTCCCAGCGGCGTGTCTGTTCTTCGGCGTCGCGGGCTCCGGCGTCGCCGAAAACATGCGGGTGGCGCGCCCGCATCTTGTCGGCGATGGCGCGCGCGACGTCTTCGAACCTGAAGGCGCCTTTTTCCTCCGCCATTCGGGCGTGAAAGACCGTCTGAAAGAGCAGATCTCCGAGTTCGCTCTTGAGTTCATGAAGATCGCCGCGCTCGATCGCGTCGGCGACCTCATAGGCCTCTTCAATCGTATACGGAGCGATCGTGCGGAAATTCTGCTCGAGGTCCCAGGGGCATCCGCTGCCCGGCGTCCGGAGCGCCGCCATCAGGTCAATGAGATCGTCAATCGCCGCCTTCGCCGTCATCTTGCCTCGGCTCCCATGGCGCTTTCGCGCGCAATTGGGGTCCGGTATGGCCAAAATCGGCTCCATTCGCCAGCCGTCGGGAGAGAAGCTGCATATTTTCCGGAAGCAGGGCGACGGTCTGGCCCCTTTGGGCGGCCGGGTCTAAGGAGCGAGACGGCCGATCGCGGAGGAGACGAGGATGCCGATCAAGGAACAGAAATTCATCTGGTCGAATGGCGAGCTCATTCCTTGGGCCGACGCCAAGGTCCATGTGATGACCCACGCGCTCCATTATGCGACCTCGGTGTTTGAGGGCATGCGCGCCTATCAAATTAAGAACGGCCATACGGTCATTTTCCGCAATTTCGAGCACATCAGGCGGCTTTTCTACTCGGCGCGCGTCTATCGTCTGCCGATCCGGCATTCGATTGAAGAGATCATGCAGGCCTGCCGGGACGTCGTGCGCGAGAACGGCTTGAAGGCCGCCTATATCCGTCCGCTCGTCTACCTCGGCTATGGCGAAATGGGCATTTCCGCGCCGCATGAAAAGGCCGAGACGATGATCGCCGCCTACCCCTGGGGCGCTTATCTCGGCGAGGAGGCGCTGAAGTCCGGCGTCGACGCGTGCATTTCCTCGTGGCGACGCCTTGCGCCGGACACGATGCCCGCGGGAGTCAAAGCGTCCGGCAATTACCTTTCAAGCCGCCTGATCGCCCTCGAAGCGCGCGAGCGCGGCTTCGGCGAGGGGATCGGACTTGATGCGGCCGGCACGGTCAGCGAAGGCGCCGGCGAAAACCTCTTCGTCGTCATGAACGGCAAGCTTTACACGCCGCCCGGCGCCTCTTCGATCCTTATGGGCATCACGCGCGACACGATCATCACGCTCGCAAAATCGCGCGGCTATGAAGTCGTCGAACAGGCGCTGACGCGCGAGTCGCTTTACGCGGCGGACGAGATGTTCATGGTCGGCACGGCGGTCGAGGTGACGCCGGTCAGGTCCGTCGACCGGCTGCCGATCGGCTCCAATAACCGGCCGATCACGACGTAAATTCAGAGCGCGTTTTTCGGCCTCTTCAACGGCGAAACGCGCGACGAGTGGGGTTGGCTCGATCCGGTCTAGGCGCAAGGGCGCTGCTGCGGGCCATGCCTTCCTTGCTTTGGGGACTTTTGATCGGTCTTGGCGTCGCGGCTCTCGCGCGCTGGCGAAGGTTTGATCGCGACAGATCATTCTATCCGACCGTGCTGATCGTCATTGCGACTTACTTAGGGTCTGGACCCATAAAATGATTTGCGGGTTTTGCGAAGCGTGATTCAACGGCTCCGAGAGGAGAGCGTTGATGAGCGATCATTTTTTCTGGCTGACGAAGGAACAGTTCGCGAAGATAAAGCCGCATTTGCCGACGGACACGCGCGGCGTGGCGCGGGTCGATGATCGCCGCGTGATCTCCGGGATCGTTCACGTCTTGAAGTCCGGCGGGCGCTGGCCGGACGCGCCGCGCGATCAATATGGCCCGCACAAAACGCTCTACAATCGGTTTGTCCGCTGGGCGGAGAAAGGCGTGTGGGCCGATCTCTTCCACGCGCTTGCGAGCGCGGGCGGCCCGCCGGCGCAGGTGCTGATCGACTCGACGGCGGTGCGCGCTCATCGCTCGGCTGCCGGCGGCAAAGGGGGGAGAAAAATCAGGCGGTCGGGCGCTCGCGCGGCGGACGGACGACGAAAATCCACGCGCTGACCGACAAGCTCTGCCGCCCGATCGCCTTCGTCCTGACCGGCGGCAATGTTCCCGACTGCATCGCCGCGGAACTCCTCTTGCCGCTGGCGCCGCCGAAAACCGAAGTCCTGCACGGCGACAAGGGCTATGACAGCGACAAGGTCCGCCGACAGATCGAAGCCCGAGGCGCAGCGCCCAACATCCCGCCGAAATCGAACCGCCGATACAAACCCGGCTTCTCGCCCGCGCTCTACAGAAACCGCAACGCCATCGAGCGCGCGTTCTGCCGCCTCAAAGACTTCCGGCGCATCGCAACCCGCTACGACAAGCTCGCCCGCAACTTCCTCGCCGCCGTTCAGCTCACAGCGACCGTCTGCTACTGGTTATGAGTCTGGACCCTA